>JAGZLW010000054.1 GCA_018364455.1 Streptococcus mitis
TAGGTCAACCGAATTGTCGCCTTAGTGCTACCAGTAAGCCCCTTAGAAGCTCTATTATCTTTCTCTGTTAAGGTGGTACTAGTATATTGAATCTGAGCTAACGCAACTTTATGTGTTTTATCAATATAGATAGAGCCTGATTCATAAGATTGGTCAACTACATACCCCTTATAGGTCTGGTTAACTGGCTTTTGTTCTTCTTGAACAGTTTCCTGATACATAGAATCAGTCATAAAAGGCTTATATCGTGGACGATTCTCTTCTAAATCCTTCTTGGTATAGTAAGCAATTAGAAAATCTTCGACCTGCTGTTCAGTAAGAGAGAGTTGTTCCTGTTGTTTCTCTTCTGGTTTTTGCTTCGCCTCTTCCTGAACTTGACTATTCTGTCTCAAATTCTGTTGTACTTGAGCAATAGAATAACCCAATACAATACATAAAACGGCAATGAATCCCATAAAGAGTCCCTTTACCATTTTGATTAACTTTTGATTATACATTCTTTTCCTTTCTTATTTAGGGGTAACAAAATAGATACCTGATTGTGGTTTCAAGGTACGCCAACTTGATACATATAAACCACCAAAGTTCATTTCTGACATTAAGAAGCTACCATCACTATTAACGTACTCACAGAATCCAACGTGACCATAGATTGGCGATGCTCCAGCTACACCATTCATGAATACAGCTGCAGAACCTGGTTTAGGAGTCGTTGAGATGTCATATCCTTGCGCTTGGCCACTATCAACCCACTGATTGGCATTTCCTAGATAGGGATGAATGCCAACTCCAATTTGAGCAAAGCGATTATAGACATACCAAGTACAATTCCCTGGTTCATAAGCGTTACCTGAATAACCTTGTCCTTCTAAAAGTGCTTTATCCGTAGGAAGTCCATAAGGTAGCTTATCTTTATATTCTGATGGAACTTGCTTGCTAGAAACACCTGTCGAACCTCCTCCTTTATTTTTTAAGAAATTCAACCATTGACGGGCTGCAGATTGCCGTTCTAAGAGCTTATTTCCTGGGACTCCTAACCAAGCGTTCAAGAAGTCCTCCGTAAGAGCTTCTACGGATCCAGTAGATGTTACAATTCTTCTGAAAGCTGCACGTCTAGTTGGATCATCTTCCTCCAAAAGAAATTTTGTTTGGACTTCTGCAGACCAAATATCTCCATTCACAGCTTTTGCAAAATTCCACAATGCAAGAGCACGAGGACCAGTAAATTGGCCAATCCCAATCCCGATATAGTGCAAACCGTTGACTAGATAACCTCTTTCGTTTAGAGGCAAGGTAGGGTACATAGCTTGAAAGGCTCCCCAGTTGCCAACTAGATTTTCTGCAGTTGGCTCTTTAGCGACTTTATCAAACTGATTATTGGTTAGAAAGTCTGTCTCATAGCGCTTAAAGGTGATGGAACTCTCAATGTCAAATCCTCCCAAAACGGCTGCGATTCCTTCATCTGTTGCTTCTGGTATATTTTTTTTGATTGCATCCGCAAAAGCTCTTGCACGTCTTCCTTTATCTCCAGATGTTTCAATATTACTGACAACAGACGTTGCTTGGGTATATTCTACACGCTGGAAGTAAAAACCGACATTGACATAAGTCCAGCTCTTCTTGATATTCCCATCTTTATCTTTCTTGTTTGATCGATCAGGTTCTAGCTTTTGATAATAAACGGTTTGATTTCCTTCAGATGCTACCTTTCCAATAATATCTCCAGCTTTGACGTGATCACCTGTTTTGTAGCGAATCGTATCTACGTTCTTATACAGAAACTTGGAATCCTGATCACTAATTTCTATGTCACTCCCCTTAACTTCAACTTTCCCATCTAAAACAGCTAACAGAGACTGACCTCCTGAGGCCTGCAAAACAGATCCATTAAAAACTTCCGTCTTCGTTTTATATCCAAAACGCTCAATAATCTGAAGCGGTGCTTGCGATTCAGGTTGGTCTTCTGTATAAAATGGATTATCTAGTTCTTGAAGCAACATATATTTCCCACTATCTCTAGCAATTTCTAAGAGTTGTTTATACTCCTCTAACTCGTCCTTATCAAGCTTATAGAGACTATTTTGGGTATAAAGCTCTTCCATCGTTTTAAGATTGTCTTTATCCCCATTCAAATTCTTCCATAAGGTATCTAAGTAAAGTTTCCCACGATTCTGTTGTGAAAAATATTTATTCCCGTCTATACGAAGTTTATCTGAAATATCATCATACTTATAATTCAAGTATAAAAGCGGATCATCAATTTTTGTCCAATAATCTACCTTGTCATTCGATTTTTCACGATCCAATTTTGAAAGATACAACCAGGTATCATTCATATCAAATTCATCTTGACGGGTAATTCCTGAACTACCGATACCAAGTATAGCCAGAAACAAAAGCAGACCAAAAGCAATCAGATAAGCCTTTAAGCTAAATGGATTTTTGATAATAGCTTGAAGCGGTTTAGAACCTACACGGTAGAACTTCCTCGCTTTCTTAGCAACTTTCCCTGTTTTAGAAGTAGCTAAGCGTTTCTTATAGGCCTGAATACGACGAGAGAGTTTTCCTTCCCAAGAAAATTCTCTTGGAGTTCGAGTGAACCCCCTACCCTTAGCCTTATTGTAAACTCTATTTCCAAGACTATAGCTAGATTTAACCATTCCTTGGCCAAGTTTACCACTATATTTCCCAATCGTTTTGATCCGTTTCCCTTGAATCTGAATGTCCTGATATCGATATTTAGCTCGTGCTATATCTGATAGTGTATCATCCTGATGCGCAACAGAGCTAGTCTGTTGATTAGCAACTCGTTCTACAGATTGTTTGGCCGCACGAAGAAACTTCTTTTTCCGTGAACCACCATTAGCCTCTTGAGCGACTTTAAAAGTTCTTTTAGAAGTTTTTTTCTCCAGTTTCGCCTTATCTAATTCCTGCTTAAGGAAGGCTTGCTTTTTATTGTTCTTATCTAATTTCTGCTTAAGGAAGGTCTGCTTTTTATTGTTCTTATCTAATTTCTGCTTAAGGAAGGTCTGCTTTTTAATTTCCTCTGGATGAAGTGCCTTTCCTTCTTTTCCAAGGTTTTTTCCTTGTTTCTGAATATTCTTGTACTCTTTTTGTATTCTCTTATACTCTTTTTGTATCTTCTTGACCTTGTTCTTAGAAGCTCGAAATTGGATTCGGCTCTTCTTTACCAACTGACGTTTAGAGTGGGTCTGAGATTGTAGCTTCGTAAGTTGTTTTGCGCTATCTTGTTGAACCGTTCGGTAATTCTTACGAACTTTTTCTAGCTTTCGATCTAACCGATGACCGATTGTTTTTGGTCTGCCTTTCTCCTGATTCATAGTGAGACTCCTAAGCGTCTGTTGCGACTAAGTTATATAACTTAGTATCCTTTGGTATTGGATTTTCAAATGGTACTACAACTGGCCCTGCTACAATTAATCCTGTACCTTTAGCTTTTGGTTTGGCTAAGTAGCGAATCTGTTTATCAGTCAAGTTAACAATCTCTTTTAGGATAGCCAAATCTTGGGGTTTTTGTTTGAGTAAAATCATAAACTCACTATTTGATAATAACTTCCGACCTTCTTCAACAGCAGCTAGTGTTTCTACGTTCTGGGTAATTCCTGTTGGAATCGCACCGTATTTCCGAATCCGTGAATACAGTGTAGTAAAGAAATCAGCCTGAGCCTTATTCTTAAACAGAATCTGCATCTCATCAAAGTACACCCATGTAGTACATTTTCCTTGATTCTCTACAATTTGATTCCAAATATAATCCTGAATAACCATCAATGCGAACGGCTTCAACTTATGCGACAACTTTTTCAGATTAAAGATAACAAAGCGATGATTGAGATCCACGTTGGTATTGTGAGCAAAAATATCTTGAGAACCAGTTGTATAGGTTTCTACCGCCAAAGCCAAATCTTGAGCTTCTGGCTCTGGTTGTTCTTTCAAGACCTGGTGCCACTCTTTTAACGTTGGAGTGAAATCCTCTGTCAAATAACGCTCATAAGTCATTCCTGTTACCCGGTCAATAATCCCAATCTGGGCATCTGTCACCTCAGATAGAATCGATTCAAACAATCCCATCAATAAGTTTGCCTTATCTCCAATCGGATCGTCATCCTCATCATCCAAACGATCCAAGTCTGGTAAATCTAAGAGATTGATATGTGTTTTAGAACCAATCGAAATATCCACCATCTGAGCACCGAAAGCTCGACCAATATCAGAATATTCATCTTCGGGATCCACGATGATAACTCGATCTTCTGGATATTTCAGTAAAGTTGGAATAACTTCTCCACCCTTGATTGTCGTAGATTTACCAGATCCTGAAGAACCTAACACAACACCTGAACCCGTATTCAAATCACGTTTTCGATCTAGTGTAATGATATTGTTTGATAACTGATTTTGGCCATAGTAGCGAGCAAGTGAGCTGTCAGACTTCAAATCCACGTTAGTAAAAGGGACTTGCGTAGCAATATTAGCTGTCGTCATCTTTCTCATAAAATTCTTCTTCACATTTACAAAACACTCACCGATAGGTAGAATCGTATTCAGAGCCTCTTCTTGGTAATAATAGAGATCTTCAAATTCTACCCCTAGCTTCCGGCCAGCACGCTTAATCTTTTGTTCATTACGTTGTAGTTCCTCCTGACTATCTGCCTTAAAATACACTGCAATAAAGCCAGAGAAGATTTTCTGATCATACTCAGTAATCTCATCTCGCCACTTCTTGGTAGCTTCTGAGATTTCTTGGTCACGACCAGCAACGACCGCATCATCAAAGATGCCAGATTGAGCGGCCTTGCGTTTAGATCGAAGTTTTCCAATTTCAGCATCTGTTTCTGCATCGTCAATCTTCTCTAAGATTTCAACGTTCTCATAAGGTTCTGCATGAATCGTAATAGCTAGCTCCAGCCCCAGTGTCGTCAAATCTCGAATAAGACGATCAGACATCCAGTTAGGATAGCGGTGAGCATAGAGTACCTTGGCCCAGCTATCGTCTATGATCATCCTTTTTTCCTGAAATTCAATCCTGTTTGGCGCAATAAATGATTTCGTTGACAGACCAGATAAAGCAATTTCTCTGTAATCAAAATTGACATACGGATTTCCTCGTAATAGTTCAGAAAAGACCTTTAGACGATCCAAGCCGTTCATTTCCTTAAATGTAATATCAGATTCCTGAAATTGTGTTCCCAAAGAAACTCCAATATCTTGTAGTAACAACTGAGCCTGCTTTCGATCATCAGCGTTCGTTGAAATGGTCACATACTTATGTACCTCGAAGTTGTTAGCATGTGTCGTAAATCGCTCCTTAATCATCTCATTTAGCTCCTCACGATAGTCATCATAGCCATCGTTTGTTTCTTCAAACAAGATATTCTGCAGGGAATTATCCGATACTCTACGGTTAATGACTAGGAGCTGGTAGTTACTACCCTCATCCAGTGAATTAAGAGCATCCATCGTTGTATCGATGATACTCTCTTTTTCATCTTGTTGAGCTGTCGAGTAAGAAGCATCTCCCAACATAAAGCTACGAGAATATTTCTCACGTGCAACGTGCATCAATCCATCTTCATGTAGACATGTGTAATTGATCGTGTTTTGCGTTGTAGGTTTCATCTGGCGACGCAAACGATCAATTTTTTTCTTTTCTGCTTTTTCTAGTTTTTCTCTTTTGCTTTTGAATAAACTCATCTTTCGTATATATTCCTACCTTTCCAAATTCTGTCTCATAGGTTCGTTGTTGGATTCGGAAAAAGAAATTGATTTTTTCTTTAATCCGCATTCGCTTAGTCATTCCCGTACCGTACATTCCTCCAGGAACGACAAATAGAGCATCCCAAAGATAGATGTACCAATCAGGTAGACCAAAGAAGTAAATAGCAATTGTCCCTGAGACAGCTATTATCAAACACAGGTATAGAACAAGCATTCTAGTAGTTAGACCAAATAGAATTGGCTTGTCCTCATTTTCAAATTCTCTTAAAAATTCTGATCCAATTTTTTTCAATTATTTTCCTTTCATACAAAATCTTATCAATTAATCCTAATTATTCTAGACATAGATTACACTCCTAATAGTTGCTTAGCTTTTCGACTAGACCCAACCATTACAAAGATATAGATAACTCCCTTGGCAATTGAAGCAAAGGCTGTTCCCCAAGTACCATTGTCTGCAGTCGTAACCTTTAGGATATCTGCTGCAACAATCGAATCATAAACAACAGAAACAATAATTAAGATGACACCAATAAGGGCAGAGGCCGCAAAGTATTTCAAGAAGTTAATCGTAACAGAGCGTAAGGAATCCATCATAAAGAACGCTACTAACAATGGAGCTATGGCTTTAAGCATATACAAATCCAAGTAACGTAAGAAAACAATAATCCCTAGAATAATGTTAGCCACTCCACTTACAGCTTTCCCAACTAAAGTAATGATTGTTTTTTCAAATATTCCTTTTCCACCAGAAATATTAGAATCAATAGTTGTTTTAACAGTAGGTGTTACATGAGCAATTACTTTCACAATAATATTAAGTAACTCTAGAATGGCATCGCAAATTTGAGAGGAGGCAGAAATCATGATGAAAGCAAATAAATACTTCATCAAGGCCTCTAACCAGATCTTTTGGGTTAGCGAACCCCCTCTGGACTTGACCATTTGTGACCACGATGCCATTTCAAACCAGAAAAAAAGACCTAAAAGGATATACCCAATAGGTCTAACGGCATCAGCCATTATGTTTACAGCTTGGTTTGTCACAGAGCTGTAACTAGAAAGAGAGCTTGTCAGCTCTCTAATATCTAAATTCATAGGCTACTCCTAAAATTTTAGCTGAGACAGTGATGCAACGACTGCAGCCGCAATCCCAGCAGAAGCAACAGCTAAAAATGCACCATTAATCATAGAATCAGAGCCATCATCTTGCCTTTGCTTATCTTTGTTCTTTCTTCCTTGAATATAATCGACCGCACCATTCCAGATCCAGATAAGACCTGTGATTGTTCCAACTACACCGAGACCAGTAATAATTTTTGTAATAATTTCCATTTTGTTTTACCTCTTTTAATTTCTTTTTTTATAACAAAAGGCACTGCAGAGATTTCTACAGTGCCAAACACAATACTATTTTTACAACTCATCAAATTCTTCACGATAAATTGTCCGAACGGTAGCTACTAGAATACTAAGACCAATAATAACCGGAACTTCAATATTCGGATGTGGGAAAAATAACCCTCCTCCTTTTGGTGCATCAACTACTTGACCAGCAGTAATAAGTGAATCATGGGGCATTCCTAATATATGCGGTGTATACCATCCAAAAATACTATCAATTATGCTTTCGCTTGGGAAATTGAATAGATGATGAATAATTGCCATTCCGCCAATCAATACGATTGTTATACATACTTTAGCTATAACCCACAGAATAAACATACCAATAGTAGATTTCACAACATTAATACACCAAAGAATGATATAAAAGGGAGCTGTAAAAATCCTAATAATAGCTACCCATAACCAGGAAAAATCACTCCCTAATTTCATAACTCTACTCCTCCACAATCTACCGTAATTATAGCATAAATCGACAACCTTAACAATATTTTTATATTGTTTTTACATTATATTTTACTACTTTTTATTTAATTTTCTATAGATTATTACAGAGATTCCTAATACTATTCCAATCATTCCTGCCAAAGTCAAGAAATTGGATAAACTTGTTCCTGTATTAGGTAATACTTTTTCAGCTTGAGTGCCTACTTCAATAATTTCATTTACAGGATCTACTTTTTCAAGACTCGGTTTGTTTTCTTTTACCTCTCCAGTATCTGGATTAAGATAATAAGTTGTCGTAATTGTTTCTCTACCTTTAACACCGGCTTGAATAATTTTTTCTTCACCTTTCTTTAAATCTTTATTTTCTCGTTTTTCAGTTTTAAATGCTGTTTCCTTAATTTCAACTTTTGGCTTAGTCCCTACTGAAATAACTTCGTCTACAGATTCTGTTTTTTCAACCTTTGGTTCATTTGCAGTCACTTCTCCTGTTTCAGAATTAAAACTATAGGTAATCGTGGTTGTTTCATGACCTTTGCTACCTTTTGTAACAACTGTCTTCTTACCTGCCTCTGACTCTTTGTCTTCAACATATTTTGTTTTGTAATCTAAATCTTTAGTTGTAACAACAGACTTTGTCCCTACTGAAATAACTTCGTCTACAGATTCAGTTTTTTCAACCTTTGGTTCATTTGCGGTTACTTCTCCTGTTTCAGAATTAAAACTATAGGTAATCGTGGTTGTTTCATGACCTTTGCTACCTTTTGTAACAACTGTCTTCTTACCTGCCTCTGAGTCTTTATCTTCAACATACTTTGTTTTATAATCTAGCTCCTTAGTAGCAACAGCTTCCTTACTTCCTCTAGCCACTACTTTATCAACAGCTTCTTTAACGATTTCCTCTTTAATAGATGGTTCATCTTTCGTTCGAACCCCTTTTTGAGTTACATAAGTTTTGGTAGTTCTTTTAACACCTACAACACCTTCAGTTAGAATTTTTTCTTGTCCAAACTCTAACTCAGGATCCTCTGTATAAACAGTTTTAAAAGCTATATCAGACTCTGCAACATCCACATCTTGCCCTTTTGTACCTTTTGCAATTACTTTATCCACGGCTTTTTTAAGGATTTTTTCTGTGGTGACTGGTTCCCCTACACGTTTACCTGATTGAGTAACATAAGTCTTTGTTATTTCTTTTTGACCTATAGCACCTTCAGTTACAACTTTGGTCTGTCCAATTTCTAACTCAGGATCCTCTTTATAAGTTGTGTTAAAAGGAATGTCTTCTGTCTTCACCTCAACGTCTGATCCTTTAGTTCCTCTAAGAACAATGCGATCAACTTTAGGTTTTGTAATAGTAGTTGAAATAACCTTACCATCTTTTAGAGAAACCAATTGTGAACCTTCACTACCAGCTTGCTTTTCTTTCTCTTGACCAGTAGCTAGTGATGAATCCTCTTCATATTTGGTTTCAAAAGCAATTTTTTCAGGTCTGAGAGTATTAATTTTTTCATCTACTTTTTTACCATCTACCGTTACAGAACTGCGAATACTACGTTCTACAGACGGTGTACCAGTAAAGGTATAATTAACAGTATAGGAACCATTATCCAAATCACCTGACCAAGAAACGGTATTATTGGTTATAGTTAGAGGAGTTTTTTGACCATTAGGAGAAACTAATTCTGCTGATGTTAATGTCAAATCTGCTTCAGGACTAATAGAGACTGTTCCTTTTTGTTTAATAGTTTTATTAACAACTACTAGCGCTGTTGACTCAAATAATTTAGCAATATCTTCTTGACGATTAGGTGTGTCTAACTTAGTGAAAACTTTAATATTAGGGTGTCCTGCTTTCTCAAGTTGGCTTACAGATAAAGTATTACGACCATTGACACTATCAATAACTGTCATGAAAGTTTTAGCATTCTTTTTAGCCCATTCAGCAAAACTAGTATCAATATTCTCATTAGTACCTGAAATACTAGTCCAATCATCTGTGAATTGAAGAACTGAAACTTGTTTATTTTTATTAGTTTGTGCTTTGTACACATCCTCAAAACCCGTACCTAATGGGAAATTTTTAAAAACAGAATAATTCTTTGATTCTAATAAAGGTGATACATAACCACTAATTAAAGAACTTGACAACAATACATTGTGAACTTCATCTTTAGAATTTAATTCTTTCAATAAATCAATAGCTTCTTTTTTTGTCAACAAACGAGTTATATCAGAACCTTCACCATCACCAATTTTATATGAATCTTCAGTATTTGTACCATAAAAAGCCAACATAACATGGTCTTCGTCAGTCAATTTATTTTCAATAACATAAATCATATCATTAATTTGTTGTTTACGACCACCAGGAGTCCCATTACTTCGATTAAATTCAAAGTCAGATAATGATCCTGATAAATCAACAATCTGAATTAAATCCATCGGCTCATGATAAGTTACTTGTGATTTACTAGTTGTTATTGTACCCGAAAACTTTAAACTGTTACTATATCCATCTTCTTTCTCCTGTGCATAAACCTTTGTGGTTTCTACAAATGGTGTAACAACTTCAACTAAATTCGCAAATCCTAGAGCTGTTAGCCCTAAGATTACGCAAAAACTCTGTTTCCATTTTCTCATAATTTTTTAACCTATTCTTTTTTCTTTCGCATAGATAAAGCTAAAGCGATTGTTCCCATAGCCATTCCAAGAAGAGCTAAATTGTTAGAACGACTCATACCAGTATTAGGCAATTCCACTTTTGAAACTTCTTCTTTGGGTTCCTCTTGTTTCGGTTCTTCTTTCTTTGGTTGTTCTGGTTTTACTTCTTCTGGAGTATGAGTCACAACTGTATTAGATACAACTTCCACACCATTAACCGTATGACGATATGTATTTTCTACTGTTCCTGCTTGAATACGTGTCATTTGTAGGTAAACTTCTGCTTGAAATGCTGAAGTTTCTAAAATAGACTTCAAGAAAGCATCATCAAAGCTAATATCTACTTTTCCTTTTTCTTTGTCTACTACCTGACTAGTATACTTAGTTAATTCATCTCCAGCTTTAAATTTTTGTCCGTCACTTGTTTCAAAATCTACAGTCGCAAACACTTGATATACACCTTGATACTCATCATGTGTTTCATCATAATCATCGCTAAACTTATACTCAAACAATTGCTCTGAGCGATCCTTTGGTATCAGGGAACCAACTAATTTATAATTAAATGTTTGATTCAGTTTGATCTCTTTTCCATCCAAGCTTTCTTTGCTTAGATGGTCGATCACTACATCTTTCTTCGGTTCAATCTTCGGAACATTATTGACTACTGTTTCAGTTACATAGGCCATACCAAAATCAATTTGATAGGCTGTATTCTCATACTTACCACCTGTTTGACCCAATTCCTTCTTAACAGTCATTGGGTTGGTAATCGTCAGAACTTCTCCAGCTTGCACGTAGGTCTTGTAGAACTCCTCT
>JAGZLW010000055.1 GCA_018364455.1 Streptococcus mitis
GCCTGCTCCCTTGACCACAAAGCACGGTTTGAAAACTCTTTTAATAACTCTCTGTACCTTGTATTAACCTTGTACTCTTTCAGCAACTTACTAGCCCTTGAATCTATCGTACTATCAGCCATCTTTTGGGCGTTGTATGCCTCTTTATATGCTTTTCTTTGAGATAGTCCAGCCACTAGTCCTTGGACAAATTTTTCTTGTCTTTGCGTTAACTTATCTGTCACATTAGTTCACCTCCTTAAGCGACAAAAAGGGAAAAACCTCCCCTTGTCTTAAGCGTTATCTTGCTCTTTCTCAGCTTTTAATACTGATTCTTCTACGTTGTAGTCAATGATTGCACCAATAGCATCACCATCTTCAATGTATTTAAAATTATAACGCTCGTACTCTGGATGTGCTTGCTGGTGCTCCTCCATTAGTTTAAAGAGTTCTACAATCGTTGGTACTGGTTCAATTTTGTGTCTAATTTGTCTCTTCATCTTTTAAAAATGTCCCTTCACATCGTTGTAAGTATTTCCGAAAGCTCGCACATAAACATCTCTTAAGAATGGTTCAACTGGATGGACTGGTTCGTATCTAACCCTTCCATCGGCTGGAGAGATAATAGATCCCCCTGTACTGAAAGTAAACTCTCTCTTACCTTTCCCAACTTTGTAAGCCATAGCATGGTAAAGGGCTTGAAGTTTATCTGAATCTGCTCTAAATTCGTCATCGATCTGGTCAATCTCTCGTAGCAAATCCACGGCTTTATCATAAAGCGCCTTATGCTTTTTGTCAACCGTTGAATCTAGTTCATCGATTTTTGCCTTAAAATCTTCAAGACTCATAAGTGTTTCATTGTGCAAGTCTTCCAGCTTTTTAGCATTCTTTTTTAATTTACTTTCAGCAATCCATAAATTATCCTTGGCATTGCGTAGCTTGTCTTTATCTACTTCATCAACCGCTTCATCGTGTTCACGTTGGGCGTTCGCTTGATCTTGAAGCAATTGTGTTTTTTCTCGTTCAGCCTCAGCAATCGCATTTTCATTCTGTGTGATCAATGCGTTTACTTCCTTAGTGATTTTATCTAGTGCTTTATCCATTTTTTGGGCTAGTTCTTGGCGTTTTTGCGCTTGTTCAATGTTGTTTGTGTTTTGTGTGTCTGCCATCTTATTTTTTCCTTTTCTATTGTTTGATTAAGTTTAGAGTGCTAGATCCAGTCACGGGGTCTCTATTGTAGTTCATCTGCTTACATCCTCTCCACTCTATTCCTCAACTTCTTCATCTATTGGATTTTCTTCATTCTTGAAAACTTCACAAATACGTTTAAAGTTGATATCTAGATTGTTATCTTCCAAATACTCAGCGATAAGCGTTCCGTTTTCCTTATATCTTAGTTTAATAGCTGGCACTAGATAAGTACCTCTCATAAATCCAAATAACGCTAGTCCTGCTATTTGTGCGTCTTCTAGGTCTCCAAATTCATAAGTAAATGTATGTTTTGGTGCTGTTTCTGAAAATGCTTTTAATGTCATGTTGTTTTTCCTCTTTCTGTTTTAAGGGTGTCACTAGTAGTTACACCATCGCAAGGGGGTCGGTACTATCTACCCCATTTTGTTTTAGTGTTTGTCATGTACTGCTTTTAGTTCATCAAGTTCTTCAAAGACCTGCTCAAACTTTTCCGCTATTTTAATCACGTTCACATTATTCACCGACGAATTATAGTTCGCATTCTCAATAAATCCATCTAACACCTCACTGATCCGCTCAACAGTTTCTTCTAGTCTAGTCACTCTTTGACAAATGTTCATTGCCATCTGGTTTGCTCCTTCATTTCATTTTCTATTTTATTTTAGGTTTCGGGCAAAGTGTAGCCATTTTTGACTATCTAGCGGCTACGCCTTCCGCCCTACAGCTCCAAGGGTTTAGGTCTTGTGTAGCCGTGTAGCCGTTTCATCTCAGAAAAAAATAATATATAACGCATTAGATATTTAATTAACTATACTTTTATAAAATATATATTTTGGCTACATTTATATTAAAAAGTCAGTAATATCAAGGGTTTAGGGGTGTAGCCATTTTTTTCGTCTTGTCTACACCTCTTTGAAACCCTTACAGTATCAAAGGTTTTCAGTGTAGCCGTTTTTTTATCTTTTGGCTACACTGTCTACACTTTATTTTTTTATTTTAGCAAATCCGCGCTTGACGCTTTTACCAAACCTTAAAGATTCTCTATATTCCCAGCCTTCTTTGTTTTGCATGATTTTCTTTACCTTATTTTTATCTTTGGGATTAGGGGAATTGTTCAAATAAACCTCAGAAAAGAATAAATTAACTACCACCTTATCCCTTTCCACCAGTTCCCCATACTTTTCAGTATCAAGATGAACCTCTACGCCATTAGTGCCCATATGGTAGCCGTGGTTCATCATGTCATGAATATAGTAGTGTCTTGTACTGTCTGTTGTTGGGAATTGATACATATTTTTAGGCTAGGGAGTTTCTAAATAACGCTCAACATCCTCAAGGATTTCATCTACAAACTTGTAACGGCTTCTAACCTCGTTTACTAGCTTTTCTTGCTCGTCTGTCAAGGTCAAAGATTTATTAGACTTCCAAGCTACCACCATAGCACCCCAAAAGGCTCTACGGTCTTTTTCCGTCCACTTCCTGCCCTTATAAGCGGTGTCCTTGTAGACTTCTGCAACCAGAAAGCGCCTTTCTCCTGTCAAGTCATTTAAATAATCATGGTCATTGGTTGCCCTCACGATAATAAAACTCTTAGGCAATCGTCTGTCACTTGAAGCGTAAGGCGGTCTAAACTCTAGCTTGGTTTCTGTGATAAATTTCTTCAATTCTGAAAAACTAGCCTTTTTACTGGCCACCATCTCATCATCAAATACACACCAGTTTCTCACCATTCTAGCCTTGTCGTCTTTGTCTGTGAAGGTCTCAACGGTTGTAAAATACTTATGAGTGAATAGCCCCTCAAAAAATTGGGTCTTCCCCACTCCCTGCCTTCCAGTCAAGTCCAGCACAAAGTCAAACTTGATAGAGGGGTCAAATACCTTGGCAACTGCTCCACGGAAAAACAAGTCCACGATAATACGGTTATATTCATCATCCTTGATATTGAGATAATGCCTTAAAATATCAAAGGGATCACGCTGATTCACTAACTCTTTATACTCGTTTTCGCATGATTCCAGATAGTCTTTTAAGGGGTTGTAGCTATGCTCTCCAGCCACCACCTCCAGAATATCTGCTATATCAGACTTTTTATAGTCCAGCTTGTACTTGGTAGCAATATAAGCCCTAATCTCTCTGATAATCAGGTCATCGATTGCACCGCTCAAGGTTCTACCGTTTAGCTTCATTGGTCTAGTCACGTCGATTTCATAAGTGAAGACGTTGTACTGTATAGCCCCTTTTAGCTTGCTATCTCCATTTAAAATCTTCTTGAGATTGTCCAAGGTGATTACAAAGCCTTTTCCTTTTGTTTTAGGAGTTAAATCTAGGCTATTGTGTTCCTCGTTGGTCTCCCTTGCTTGAGTCAAGTCCACCACTTCAGGCGGTACTTTCTGCTTATCTTCTTCAATGATTTTTTTTACAATTTCATTGCTACTCAAAAGCCACCTCCTTATAAAATATTCTTGCTACTTCTAAAAAATAGCTTGCTAGGTCTTTCCGCTTGACGATTGCAGAAAACAAATCCACCAGCTGATTAAAACTATAGCCATTCACAAATAGCAGTCGGACAAAGAGTGAAGTCTCATATCTGGTATAAATGCCATTACAAATCAGGTCGAAAATCCAACCTTTTAACTCCACTCCAAGCCCCTGCCGTTGCTCGGTCAATTTGTTTACCTCTAAATCTTTCAGGATCGTCAGCAAGTCAGGGCTGGCCATAGCAATATCCAAATTTCTGACCAATCCCCAGCCCTCTACTACCTCATTTTCGTCTTTAATAGACACATATAAACCTTTGTATTGAAAACCCGTCAAAGCCTCATCTACAGGCTCATAATAGGTAAATTTGTAGTGTTCCCCATTCTTCCATACTTGAGTAGGATTTGACTTGAGAAAGCCAAATAGAGGCATTTTCTCAACTGATATAGTCAACTCTATTATTCTCATTACACCTCCTAATCTACTGCAAGAAAATTGTAAACATCACTCTTGCGGTAATAAACTTTCTTACTGCTTTCAAATGGTGAACGTAGCGGTTTCAAACCTTCTTTTTCCCAATTATTTAACGTAGTTCCACTAATACCAAGTTTTTTGAGTAAGTCAGGCCTAGAAATCAAGTCCCAGTTATCATCACGTTGCTTTTCAAGTTCCATCCTTTTAGCTAAGTGATTTCCCACTTTCTCCAGTAATTCAAGTTCTGCTTCTCTTGATAATAGTTGCATATTACACCCCTTTCTAATTATGAATCTTACCTGCAAGCTGGATATAACGCCCGTAGTAAGGGTTTAAATCCTCGCTAGGTGTTTCTATCGTCTGTTGGTTTTCTCGCTCAAATTGTGCGCTTTTTTTGCGGTCTCGGTGGTTTAGATAGACCAGTAAGGCAATCAGTACCACGGAAAAGATAAGTGCCTGTGTGTTGGTTAAATCTAGTTCGTTCATGTTATGCCCTCGCCTTATAGTTCTTGATAAATTCCGCTTGTTTAGGTTGTTCCATATACAGCAAGTCGTCTTCGGCTTGTGCCATTTCTTTAATATCTTTAGTCATGGTATGCCTCCAGCTCTTTAGCGTCGTCATTGTTCAAAAGCAAAAAGGCTATTTCATTTAGACGATCGTATAGCTTTTCATTCTGGGCGTATGCTGTATCAGTGTATTTTTTAGCAAGCCATAAGAATGTGGTTGTATCTTTCTGTAGTGCAAACTCAAGCCCTTCAAGAGCTAGGTTATTCATTTCTAAAACATTCATGATGTCGGTTAATTCGTTCCCTAATTCTGCTAGTTTCTTAGCCGATAATAGAACTTGTTGGCTTGATGTTGCTTTTTTTGTTGTCATGTTTTTTACCTCTTTTTCTATCTTTTTATACTTGCCACGATGGCTTTTAATGCTTTTTTTCCTGTTACATACCTCACGCTCAGAAGTTTGCCGACCGAGAGCGTGGGGATTTTGAATGGTTGTTTCTTATACAGTTTTTCTTGCCACTAGCCTCACGCTCAGACTCGCCAAAGTTTTGAGAGCGTGAGAAAGTACCAGTTTTAAGAGTTGGCGCTCTATGCTTTTTAAAATCTTTTCTAATTGCTTGCCTGCCATTAGTTGTTATTGATTGAATAGTTGATTTCTGTTATAATTGAGATATAGAAAAATATCTATACTCTTGATCCAGTCGCTTGCTCTCCTCGACCAAAATTTGAGCAAGTGACTTTTTTTGTTGTCGTTTTTAATCTTCATGTCTAGGTTTTCTATAAATCAGTTGGCGACTTTCCACTAACTCAGAGATAAAAGCTAGGTTATTGGCCGTATTTTCTATCAAGTCGTCAAGCACACCTTTGTTTTCAGGTAATGCCATAGCTTCAGCCACACTCACGGCATTATCTAGCCATGTTTTAAATTCTTTAAAGTTCATTTCTTTGCCCCTTTTTTGTTGTTTCAAATTCCCAAAAAAATCCATAACCTCTTTAACAGTAAAAACTCCTGGTTTTGGTTCCAAATCATCTTCCAATACTTTAAAATGTAAGAATGGTTTTGTTTCGTAGCTTTCGCCTTTTTCGTAAAGTGATTTAATACGGTCAAATAGTTTTGTCAATGCAACATCACTGGTGTACTCAACAATGATTTCACCGTGTCCATTGTAATTTGTCTCTTCAACGTCGGTGATCATACGAATTTCTTCGCCCAATGCTCTAGCGATACCGTGGTTAGTTGTTTGTGCTTGATATACTTGTGTGTTGTTCATGTTGTTTTCTCCTTTATGTTCTAGGTCGGATATTTCTTCCGAGCAGGTCAATCCCCAGTGGTAAAGCACCACATGAGAAACTTGTAAATGTATTGAAGTATTGCGATTGGGTCGCTCCTTTCTAATCTTTCGTATCTAGAAATTCATCCAGCGTAACTCCCAAGTAACTAGATACTTTTTTCAATGTATCAAGCCTTGGATTCTTTGCACGTTCATAGTACAAAGCCGTTAAAGTGCTTTTTGATAGCCCTGTTTCTCTTGCAACATCTGCCACCTTCAAGCGCTTCTTTGCTAAAATAACACGCATATTATTTTTCAAATACCTTACCCCTTTCCATTATCTTTAAAATCGACCTCCAGTAGAATAGATTGAAAAGTGTTGCTCTGGAGATTGGTGTAATTTTTGTTCAACTTTAGTTGACAAACTCATTATATTGCAATTAATGTGCAATGTCAAGAGAATTATTAAAAATAATTGCACTTTTTTTGCACCCTTTGAAATTAATCGTGATATAATACATTTGAAAGGTGTTTATATAAATGAATAGATTGAAAGAACTAAGACAAGAAAAAAAGCTAACTCAGCAAGAGTTAGCGAATGAAATAGGGGTCACAAAACGAACTTATATATATTGGGAAAAAGGTGAGCGCCAAATAAAAACAGACAAAGCGAAACAACTAGCTGATTTTTTTGGCGTACCTGTTGGATACCTGCTAGGCTATAGTTCTATTCCTCCGCTCTTAGAAAACCAATTGTCCGAGGAGGAAAAAGAAGAGTTAAGAAAAAACCCGCAATTGGCAAATGAATTATCAGACTTGGCTTGGCAAAAGTATACAGTAAAAATGAACGCCATCGAAAACAAGAAACACAAACCTGCTAGTATTACAGAAATACAGAATCGACTTAATAGCCGATACGGAACGAACGTTCATGGAGATTCTGCATTTCTCGCATTTTCAGTTGGTGCTGGGGATCACGATTATGAATTTCTACGTTGGTTTGACGGGTTACTTGATATTGATTCGATTGACGGAACTAATACCGCTGATCTGCTTTATAAATACATTATCTTAGATGATGATAGCAAACGGATAATAACCGAACTTATTGAAAAATTACCACAAATAAAAGCTGATTCTATTCTAGTAACAAATCACAACGATGATGAAACAAATTAAACTAAAATTTTAATCTATTTGAGAAATTATCAGTATATATAAAAAGGAGATTATCTATGAAAAAACTACTAACAACATCAGCTATCTTGCTTAGTGCTACAGTTCTAGTAGCATGTTCTAACAACCAATCGGCTGCCAAAGATGGCTCGGAGAAACCAAAAACCGAGCAAACTAAAGCAAATGACAAACCTGCTTCTAAAAAGGCTACTAGCTTAGACGATTTTAAAAAAGCGCTAGAAAGTAATGGCTTCACAATCAAAGAGGAAATCTCAAAAGAAGCTAGTCTTATTCAAGCCGAATCAGGGAAAGGTTTCATCTTAGAAGATGATACTGCTGTAGAGGTTTACGAATATTACGATAAAAACCCAATGTTTGAAGAAGCTAAGAAAGAAAAAGAGTTGATTGGACACCCTGCTTATATCTACGGGAATTATGTTATTTTAGTGCTTAATGCTACAGACTCAAAAGATAAGATTTTAGATAGTTTCAAAGGATTTGAATAAATAAAAAAATCCCCACACTCTCAAAGTTTGGCCAGTCTGAGCGTGTATAGAGGGAAATAAAAAAGAAAGTAGATAATTACAATGGAATTAAAAGAAATTATAGAAAATATAAAAAAAGAAATCCCTGTTTTAGATTCTTCTAGTGATTATTGGCTAGTGCGTGCTAACTCTGGAGAATATTATACGGATTTTAATCTAAATGGCTATATAGGTATTGGATGGAATGAGATTACCCTTGAAGATATTAGACGAGCAGATAATAACTCCAATGTATTAAAAGAAATTTTAAAAGAAAAACTAACATTTCAAGATGACTTAGAACCATCTGAAAACAAATATGGTATCACTGCAGGCCAACTGCTTCGCTTTGTAAATAACATTAAGAAAAACGATATAGTTGTTGTCCCATCTGAAGGATCTGAACGATTTTTAGTCGGTAAAGTTATTGGACCACTTTACGAACTCGATCAATATGAGCTTGAACAATACAAAAGTGAAGAGTTGACGCATAGTCGATCTGACTTTGCAAAAAGGTGGAAAGTCCATTGGTTAGGATGGTTTAATCGTTCCGATGCAGACAGCGCATTGTATAAAATGATTTATTCTCATGCAACACTATCAAATATAAATGATTATAAACCGTTCATTAACCGCGCACTTTTCCCTTGCTATATTGAAGACGAAAAACTATATATTAGCTACCATGTAACAGAAGAAAAAGATATTCAAGGGGTTTATTTGGGTCAATTTGTTTATCAATATTCTCTATTAACAAGGTTGCTTTTCCCTGAAACACGAGTAGATTCAAAAATAAATGTACAGTCCGAGGGTATTATAGAACTTATTACGCATACTGTAAACTATGGACTTATAATTGTATGTGTCGTGATTTTTGAGAAACTCCAAAATTCCATATAAATAAATGCAGATACACGAAAGGGCTAAACATTTTTGTATGCTCAGCCCTTGACAATGATTTCTTCTTATGCTATCATTTTAGTTGACTGAGTAATACAAGTGTGGTTTGTGTTACTCTGCGGAGTTGGAGGCTCATTTCCAACTCCTTTTTTCGTTGTTTTTTTATATTTCTATTATACCAAAATCAGGATAAATGTCAATTATTCCACGCCAAAAAAGCCCAAATCTCTCTAGAAATTTTTGCTTATTTATATTTGCATTTTCACCAAAATTATTTCATCTTAAATATCTTTTCTATACTTTCATGTAAACGGGGGAGTTTATAATCTTTAGACTCATTTTTAGGACGAACACTATCCGCACTGATATGATCCAATGACGTATACTTATCATAGATTTCCTTCCATTCTCCAAAAAATAAATCTCTTAATTTTCCTTCACGCTCTAACAATATCATATTCGCTACGGCTATCCCACCTTCACTTGTCCAATACATTCCTCTATGCTTCATTCTATACGTTATTTTTCTATGCTGACTCTCCATAATCCCAATACCTGCCTTTGGAAGTCCTCTCATCTCCGCTGGTTTCGTATACTGAAAATTCCTCATTAACCTACTCGAATAATATTCAAATTTTTCCTCTCCCTCTTCACTACTAACCAATGACTCTATAGTATCTAGTGTACGCCTTAATAATTTCTTATTATGCTCTTTAACGGCTTGAAACAAGTCTTCTCTCAATTCTATTGGATAAGACTTTGTAAATTCTTTGATTTCTTTATTCAAGTGATATTCGTCCCAAAAATGCTCATGTCTCTTAACATTAAATGATTTCGCAATTTCAGTAAATACATGTGGTGTATAACCCTTGCCACAGTCAGAATTGCTAACTAGTACAGTCTCATTTGTAATTTCATATTCATTTTCCAATAAATCCAACAATTCTCTACGAGCTGAGCGATTATCCAATCGGATGAGCTCTTTTTTATTTTCTAGCTCAAAACGATTTGGGCCAATCTGTTTTGAACCTGTATGAACTACAAAATGTGATAAATCCATATTCTTTTTTTCAGAACCATCTTCAGATGTTTTCACATACACACCATCTCCCTCTATGTAGATGATATCTGCTTTAATTTTTTCAATCTTCTTCTCTTCTTTAAAAAATCGATAATCATCCTTTTCTTCTAGTAATTGATTGGCTAATTTGACAACCTTATTGACGGTATCTTTAGTGACAGTTACATTATACACCATCTCAATTGTCTCTCCTACCTGACGATAGGGTAGTTTTGTAGCTAGAACCGCAGCTTGATACAATAGTTCCTGTGAATGACGTACATTCTTTTCTAAGCCTAACATTTCATCAACTGGTATTCTACATTCACCATTCTTATACCAACGTTTTCTAGAAAAGGTCACTTCTCCAAATGTAAAAGCTACGGTACGTTCAGACTGATTTTTACAACGATATCCTTTAGATCGCATACTAGAGCTTATCGACTCATCATACTGTGCAATATGCTGTAAAAAATTTTGTTTTGTCTTTTCTTGTTCCTGACTACTAAATCTCAATTCATCAAATTGTTTCATACAATTTTTCATTTCCCTTTCAATTCTTATGAAAATTGTATGATTTTTAAAACAAGTCATCAAATTTATTTTTGTTCCAAGAATAAATTAGGCTGTTTCTTTAAATTAAAATCAACGCCCTATTTATTATTGACAAATACTAAAGTGATTTAATTGGGTATCATAAATTCAACTGTTTCTATTTCAAGGTAAAAATAAAAGCCTTCCCAATAAGGGAAGGTTGTTTGATTATAAATATAAATATAATTATATTTATAGACTTTCAATTAGTTTATCAAGGTAATCTGATGCAGACTTTGCGCCAGCTGCTTTTGCAACTTGATCTAACTTTTTCCGATTACTTGGCTTCAAAGTAAACTGGAATTGCTTCTTACGTTCAAAACTTTCAAAACTATCCATATCTGGAAGCTGTTCAGGTTGATGAGTTGCTTCAATAATCTGCGAAATCTCTTTTTCTTTTGGTGTGAATGCCATAACAATCTCCTTTTAATTATATTTATAATTGTATTTGTATTTATAAATATAATTATATTGTATCATAAATTTTTGAAAAAGTCTGCTCGAGCTCAGTGAAAAATTTTTTGTGTTTTTGATAAAGCTCAGGATTCTTCTCCATATCTGCGATAGAGATTTTATCAATCGTGGAATGATTGAATAACTCTTTTGCTGGTACAATTCCTAGAAGGTTATCTGTTCCCTTTTCTTTAGCTTCAAGTCCTAGGGCTTCCAGTAACTCTCTTGATGACCCATAGTTTGGTCGGATCATATTTGCTAAGAAATATAACTCAGCAGTAATGTATGATTCTCTTGTACGATAGTCAATTACATCCTTTCTGAATGCTTCTAACCGAGTTGA
>JAGZLW010000056.1 GCA_018364455.1 Streptococcus mitis
GCTTTTCATTATAGGTCATATGGGACTTTTTTTCTACACAAAAATAGGCTCCATAAGATTCATAGGGGATTTACCCACTACAAATATTATAGAGCCTTTCTTTTTTGATATTTGATTCTTTGATATCGAGTGGTTTTGTGATAAAAAGTAATGATTACATAAGATTTTTTCTATGGAACTTTTTCTACACAAAATAGACTCCATAATATCCATAGGGGATTTACCCACTACAAATATTATAGAGTCGCTTTTTCTATTCAGGAAGCTTGAAGGGCTATCATCGGACAAAATAGAGAAGGCATGATATAATATAAAGTAGATTTCTATGTAATTAAATAAGAACTGTTTGAACACCATTCATTTGAAAACTCTCTATGTTCAAACGATAGTAAAATAAAATAGGGGCTCTAAACCCTTGCTACGAAAGGAAAAAAACTCAATGGCTACTATTCAATGGTTTCCTGGTCACATGTCTAAAGCACGTCGACAGGTACAGGAAAATTTAAAATTTGTTGATTTTGTAACGATTTTGGTGGATGCACGCTTGCCTCTATCTAGTCAAAATCCTATGTTGACAAAAATTGTTGGTGACAAACCAAAACTTTTGATTTTAAACAAAGCAGACTTGGCCGATCCAGCAATGACCAAAGAATGGCGTCAGTATTTTGAATCACAAGGAATCCAGACGCTGGCTATCAACTCCAAAGAGCAAGTGACTGTAAAAGTTGTAACAGATGCGGCCAAGAAGCTCATGGCTGATAAGATTGCTCGCCAGAAGGAACGTGGTATCCAGATTGAAACCTTGCGTACCATGATTATCGGGATTCCAAACGCTGGTAAATCAACTCTCATGAACCGTTTGGCTGGTAAGAAGATTGCTGTTGTCGGCAATAAACCAGGTGTTACCAAGGGGCAACAATGGCTCAAAACCAATAAAGACCTTGAAATCCTAGACACACCAGGGATTCTCTGGCCTAAGTTTGAGGATGAAACTGTTGCACTGAAACTGGCCTTGACTGGAGCTATCAAAGACCAGTTGCTTCCTATGGATGAGGTGACCATTTTTGGTATCAATTATTTCAAAGAACATTATCCAGAAAAACTGGCTGAACGCTTCAAACAAATGAAAATTGAAGAAGAAGCGCCTGTTATTATTATGGATATGACCCGTGCCCTCGGTTTCCGTGACGACTATGACCGTTTTTACAGTCTCTTCGTGAAGGAAGTCCGCGATGGCAAACTCGGTAACTATACATTGGATGACCTCGATGGCGACGATTAAAGAAATCAAAGAACTCCTTGCTACAGTCAATGATTTAGAAAGTCCTGTTTTTTTAGAACTCGAGCAGGATAATCGTTCTGGAGTTCAAAAGGAAATCAGCAAGCGTAAAAAAGCCATTCAGGCTGAACTGGATGAGGATATTCGTTTGGAGTCCATGCTTTCCTATGAAAAAGAACTTTATAAGCAAGGATTGACCTTAATTGCAGGTGTTGATGAGGTTGGTCGTGGTCCTCTTGCTGGTCCTGTAGTCGCTGCAGCCGTTATTTTACCTAAAAATTGTAAAATTAGAGGTCTCAACGATAGCAAAAAAATCCCTAAAAAGAAACATCTGGAAATTTATCAAGCCGTTCAAGACCAAGCCTTGTCAATCGGAATCGGTATCATGGATAATCAAGTCATCGACCAGGTCAATATCTATGAAGCGACCAAACTGGCCATGAAAGAAGCAATCTCACAGCTCAGTCCGCAACCTGAGCACCTCTTGATTGATGCCATGAAACTGGGTTTGCCCATTTCACAAACCTCCATCATCAAAGGAGATGCTAATTCCCTCTCTATCGCAGCAGCATCTATAGTAGCCAAGGTGACACGTGATGAATTGATGAAGGAGTACGACCAGCAATTCCCTGGCTATGATTTCGTTGCTAATGCAGGATATGGAACAGCTAAACACTTAGAAGGACTGGAAAAACTAGGAGTTACCCCAATTCACCGAACAAGTTTTGAACTAGTTAAATCACTGGTTTCAGGAGAAAAAGAAAGTTAAGTTAGAAGGAATGATTATGGAGGAACAGTCAGAAACACTCAGTTCCAAGAAAGAATTTGCCTTTGCCTCAAGCACCATATTATCCCAAGTTGGACGAGGAATCATTGTTGGTCTCGTTGTTGGAATTATAGTTGGATCCTTTCGTTTCTTAATCGAAAAAGGCTTCCACCTGATACAAGGACTTTATCAAGATCAAGTGCATCTAGTGCGCAATCTTTTTATCATTGGTCTATTTTATTTAATAGTTTGTTGGCTCAGTGCGAAATTAACTCGATCAGAAAAAGATATCAAAGGCTCAGGAATTCCTCAAGTTGAAGCCGAATTAAAGGGATTGATGACTCTCAACTGGTGGGGCGTACTTTGGAAAAAATATATTCTAGGAATTTTGGCTATTGCTAGTGGCCTTATGCTAGGGCGTGAAGGACCAAGTATTCAACTTGGAGCAGTCGGTGGTAAAGGAATTGCCAAATGGCTCAAATCCAGTCCAGTAGAGGAACGCTCCTTGATTGCTAGTGGAGCTGCCGCTGGTCTAGCTGCAGCCTTTAATGCACCGATTGCAGGACTACTCTTTGTGGTAGAAGAAGTTTATCACCATTTTTCACGCTTTTTCTGGGTATCTACTCTCGCAGCTAGTCTCGTAGCAAACTTTGTCTCACTGCTCATATTTGGCCTAACACCCGTACTGGATATGCCAGACAACATCCCTCTCATGACCCTAGACCAGTATTGGATTTACCTCCTCATGGGAATTTTTCTAGGACTTTCCGGTTTTGTCTATGAGAAAGCTGTATTAAACGTCGGAAGAGTTTATGATTGGCTTGGTCAAAAAATCCATTTGGATAGAGCTTATTATCCAATTCTGGCTTTCATTCTCATCATCCCAGTCGGAATCTTCTTACCTCAAATCCTTGGTGGTGGAAATCAGCTAGTTCTTTCCCTGACTGAGCAAGATTTTAGTTTCCAAGTTCTATTAGTTTACTTTTTGATTCGCTTTGTTTGGAGCATGATTAGCTATGGAAGTGGCCTTCCAGGAGGAATTTTCCTACCAATTTTAGCGCTTGGTTCCTTGCTTGGAGCCCTAGTTGGTGTTATTTGTGTCAATCTTGGTCTTGTCAGTCAAGAGCAATTCCCTATATTTGTCATTCTGGGAATGAGTGGCTACTTTGGAGCGATTTCTAAAGCTCCCTTAACAGCTATGATTCTAGTAACCGAGATGGTAGGAGATATTCGCAATCTTATGCCACTTGGATTAGTAACCTTGGTCGCCTACATCATCATGGATTTACTCAAGGGTGCGCCAGTTTATGAGGCTATGTTGGAAAAAATGCTACCTGAAGAAGCAACAGATGAAGGAGAAGTCACCCTCATTGAAATTCCTGTGTCAGACAAAATCGCTGGAAAACAGGTTCATGAACTCAACTTACCACACAATATACTCATCACAACCCAAGTTCATAATGGCAAGAGCCAAACAGTCAATGGTTCAACCAGAATGTATCTCGGTGATATGATTCACCTAGTTATTCCAAAAAGTGAAATTGGGAAAGTCAAAGATTTGTTGTTGTAGGGGTTTTTACATAATTTATGTTATGTAAAAATAAATTTCTTAATTAAATATATTAGAAAACCGATTCTCAGCAATGAGATCGGTTATTTTTTAATAACCTTCTTTTTTAATATACTATTTCCTCCAAAATCATTGAAATTATAGCTTGAATTTGATATGATGGTCTTATGGATAAAAGTAGAGCAAAGCGTGAGAATCACGATAAGATAAGAATGAGTCTAATAGCCCTAGTAGCTATCTTCTCAGTAAGTATTTGTGTCCTTGGTTCAATAATTGGATATAAAATATACACAAAACAAAGTTTTGAACAAAAGATTGAATCGCTCAAAAAAGAGAAAGATGATCAATTGAGTGAGGGAAATCAGAAGGATCATTTTCGTAAGGGACAAGCAGAAGTAATTGCCTATTATCCTCTCCAAGGGGAGCAAGTGATTTCATCTGTAAAAGAAATCATGACACAGGATATTAAGGAAAATCTGGAAGACAAAGAAAATCTGGTTTTTTATTATACGGAGAAACAGGATGCGACTTTAAAAGGGATTGTCAACCGAAGTGTGATGAAACAAGTCTATGATTTAACTTCGTCAAAAGTTGAAGAGACTGAAAAAACTAGTCTAGCAAAAGTACATTTGATAGAAGATGGTAAACCTTTTACCCTTGATCAATTATTTTCAGATGCTAGTAAGGCCAAAGAGAAACTGATAAAAGAGCTGACTTCTTTCTTACAGGACAAGAAATTGGAGCAAGAAAAGATTGATCAAGTTGTTAAAGGCTTCTCTGACCAAGACTTGTCTGTATGGAATTTTGATTACAAGGATAGTCAGATTATCCTTTATCCAAGTCAGTCAGTTGAAAATCTAGACGAGATTGCCTTGCCAGTATCTAGTTTCTTTGAAGTTATTCAGTCCTCTTATTTATTAGATAAGGATGCAGAGCTATATAAGGTTTATTATGAAAAGAAAAATCGTAAAGTAGTAGCCTTGACTTTTGATGATGGACCAAATCCTGCAACGACAAATCAAGCATTAGATACTCTTTCTAAGTATGGTATCAAGGCAACTTTCTTTGTTTTGGGGAAGAATGTTTCTGGAAATGAAGAGATTTTGAAACGTATGAAAGCAGATGGTCATGTTATTGGAAACCATAGTTGGAGTCATCCAGTGCTTTCAAAACTTTCCCTTGATGAAGCTAAAAAACAAATTACTGATACTGAGGATGCACTAACTAAAGTGCTGGGTTCTAGCTCTAAACTTATGCGTCCCCCTTATGGAGCCATTACAGACGACATTCGAAATAGCTTAGATTTGAGCTTTATTATGTGGGATGTAGATAGTCTGGACTGGAAGAGTAAAAATGAAGCATCTATTTTGACAGAAATTCAGCGTGAAGTCAAGAATGGTTCTATTATTCTCATGCATGATATCCATGCTGAGAGTGTAAATGCTCTACCGAAGGTCATTGACTACTTGAAAGGGCAAGGTTATGACTTTGTAACTATTCCAGATTTGTTAGACGCTCGTCTTAAACCTCACCAACTCTATTTCGATCGTGATCAATAATACCCAAAATCTAAAGAGATAAGTTTTCTTTGAGAACTTGTTTCTTTGGATTTGCTTTACATAGAGAGGAAAAATAATGAAATCTTATACTTTAAATAATGGCGTTCCAATTCCAGTTCTGGGATTTGGAACCTGGAAAGCTGAAAATGGAGAGATTGCCTATCAAGCTGTCCTAGAGGCTTTAAAGGCAGGATATCGCCATATCGATACGGCAACTATTTATAAAAATGAAGAAAGCGTTGGTCGTGCCATTCAAGATAGTGGCGTTCCGCGTGAGGAAATTTTTGTAACCAGCAAACTCTGGAATAGAAATCACAACTATGAGCAAGCTCGTCAGGCTTTTGAAGAGTCTTTAGAGAAGCTGGGCTTGGAATATTTGGATTTGTATTTGATTCATTGGCCAAATCCAAAACCGCTCAGAGAAAATGACCAATGGAAAATCCGAAATTCAGAAGTCTGGAGAGCGATGGAGGAGCTTTATCAAGAAGGCAAAATCCGTGCTATCGGAGTTAGTAATTTCCTTCCACATCATTTGGATGCCTTGCTTGAAACAGCAAAAATTCTTCCTGCGGTCAATCAAGTTCGTTTGGCGCCAGGCGTCTATCAAGAGGAAGTCGTAGATTACTGTCGAGAAAAAGGAATTTTATTGGAAGCTTGGGGACCTTTTGGTCAGGGAGAACTATTTGATAGTAAGGAAGTCCAAGAAACCGCGGCAAATCATGGAAAATCGGTTGCTCAGATAGCCTTGGCTTGGAGCTTAGCAGAAGGATTTTTACCGCTTCCGAAATCTGTCACAGCTTCTCGTATTCAAGCTAATCTTGATTGCTTTGGAATTGAACTGAGTCATGAGGAGCGTGAAACCTTAAAAGCGATTGCTGTTCAGTCTGGTGCTCCACGAGTTGATGATATGGATTTCTAGAAAATCATAAAAAGAATTGTACATTGTTCCAATTTTTGATATAATAGTCAGCAGGAAAGAAAGTCTTATGGCGTTCTTCAAGCGAGCTTGGGATAGTGGGAGCCAAGTAGAGCAAAATAAAGAACTGGCGCTTTCTGTAGTATTTTCAAAAACAATGAAGTAATAAATTAGGGTGGAACCGCGTTTCTGACGCCCCTAGTCGCAAGGCTTGGGTGTTGAAATGCGGTTCTTTTTGAATTCGTCTAATGCCTAAGTAGAAAGGAGCATAATGCTTAAAGGATCTTGTTTATGTAAAGCAGTGACCTACACTCTAGATGAGGAATTATCGGAATTAGTTTTTTGTCATTGCTCATTCTGTCGGAAAGCAACTGCGTCTGCCTATACAGTTAATGCTAAAGTTAGCAGTGAAAAGCTAGTATTGCATGGAAAAGAAAAGCTTGTTTCCTATAGTTCTTCTCCAGGAAAACAGCGTTATTACTGCCAGAACTGTCATAGTCAAATTTTCACTGTTCAAGAAAATATACCAGAAGTCTGTGCTTTGAAATTAGGTACAATAGATGAATGCGATCAGAATTTACAAACTGTTCCCAAACGTCATATTTTTCAGGACCCAGCCTTTTCTTGGTTGCTTGATAAATAAATCTAAAAAGATAATATAAATTAAAGGAGTAAACAATGTCTAAAAAATTGACTTTTCACTGCGTCAGTGGCAGAAACCTCCTTACAGTCGGACTGCCCCACGCTCAGTACCATGGTGCTGAGCTAGAAGCAGTACTAACTCGTATTGCCTCGTATAATCGACGAGGCAGACTCGTGTCGCAAGTAATTTATATAAAAAGGAGTAAACAATGTCTAAAAAATTGACTTTCCAGGAAATCATCCTTACTTTGCAACAATTTTGGAATGACCAAGGTTGTATGCTTATGCAGGCTTATGATAATGAAAAAGGTGCGGGAACGATGAGTCCTTACACTTTCCTTCGTGCTATCGGACCTGAGCCATGGAATGCGGCTTATGTAGAGCCATCACGTCGTCCTGCTGACGGTCGTTACGGAGAAAATCCTAACCGTCTTTACCAACACCACCAATTCCAGGTGGTCATGAAGCCATCTCCATCAAACATCCAAGAACTTTACCTTGAGTCTTTGGAAAAATTGGGAATCAATCCTTTGGAGCACGATATCCGTTTTGTTGAGGACAACTGGGAAAACCCATCTACTGGTTCAGCTGGTCTTGGTTGGGAAGTTTGGCTTGATGGGATGGAAATCACTCAGTTCACTTATTTCCAACAAGTCGGTGGATTGGCAACTGGACCTGTGACTGCGGAAGTTACCTATGGTTTGGAACGCTTGGCTTCTTACATCCAAGAAGTAGATTCTGTCTATGATATTGAGTGGGCCGATGGTGTAAAATACGGAGAAATCTTTATCCAGCCTGAGTATGAGCATTCAAAATATTCGTTTGAAATTTCAGATCAAGAAATGTTGCTGGAAAACTTTGATAAGTTTGAAAAAGAAGCTGGTCGTGCCTTGGAAGAAGGATTAGTGCACCCTGCCTATGACTATGTTCTCAAATGTTCACATACTTTTAACCTGCTTGATGCGCGTGGTGCAGTATCTGTAACAGAGCGCGCAGGCTATATCGCTCGTATCCGTAACTTGGCCCGTGTCGTAGCCAAAACCTTTGTCGCAGAACGCAAGCGCTTAGGCTACCCACTTTTGGATGAAGCAACACGAGCTAAACTCTTAGCAGAAGACGCAGAATAGTGAGTAATACTGTACTCTAAAATCGTTAAAGGCAAGTCAAAGACTTGCTAGAGGGATATGCACCGCCGTACTGTTATGTGGGGATTTTTGAAACCTTGGGTTCAAAAATCAGTCAGATAAATCCACTTTGATGAGACTGTTGGAAATCTTGATCAATTTTGCATTAGATTTCCTTATAGACTCACAAAGTTAGTTAGCTACGTCCCCAGTACCTAAGGAGCATATCAAAAAAGATTGAAGAAAATGTAAAGGAAAAAACATGACAAAAAACTTATTAGTAGAACTCGGTCTTGAAGAATTACCAGCCTATGTTGTTACACCAAGTGAAAAACAACTAGGCGAAAAAATGGCAGCCTTCCTCAAGGAAAACCGCTTGTCTTTTGAAGCTATTCAGACCTTCTCAACACCACGTCGTTTGGCTGTTCGTGTAACTGGTCTTGCAGACAAACAGGCTGATTTGACAGAAGATTTTAAGGGGCCAGCAAAGAAAATTGCCTTGGATAGTGATGGAAACTTCACAAAAGCAGCTCAAGGATTTGTTCGTGGAAAAGGATTGACTGTTGAAGATATCGAATTCCGTGAAATCAAGGGTGAAGAATATGTCTATGTCACTAAGGAAGAAGTTGGTCAAGCAGTTGAAGCCATTGTTCCTGGTGTTGTAGATGTCTTGAAGTCATTGACTTTCCCTGTCAGCATGCACTGGGCTAACAACACCTTTGAATACATCCGCCCTGTTCACACTTTGACTGTTCTTTTAGATGAAGAAGAGTTTGATTTGGATTTCCTTGATATCAAGGGAGATCGTGTGAGCCGTGGTCATCGTTTCTTGGGACAAGAAACTAAGATTCAGTCAGCATTGAGCTATGAAGAAGACCTTCGTAAGCAGTATGTAATCGCAGATCCACGTGAACGTGAGCAAATGATTGTTGACCAAATCAAGGCAATCGAAGCTGAGCATGGTGTACGCATCGAGATTGATGCTGATTTGCTTAACGAAGTCTTGAACTTGGTTGAATACCCAACTGCCTTTATGGGAAGTTTTGATGCCAAATACCTTGAAGTTCCAGAAGAAGTTTTGGTGACTTCAATGAAAGAACACCAACGTTACTTTGTTGTTCGTGATCAAGGTGGCAAGCTCTTGCCAAACTTCATTTCTGTTCGTAATGGAAATGCAGAGTATTTGGAAAATGTCATCAAAGGAAATGAAAAAGTTTTGGTAGCTCGTTTGGAAGATGGAGAATTCTTCTGGCGTGAAGACCAAAAATTGGCGATTTCAGATCTTGTTGAAAAATTAAACAATGTTACCTTCCATGAGAAAATTGGTTCCCTTCGTGAACACATGATTCGTACTGGTCAGATTGCTGTACTCTTGGCAGAAAAAGCTGGTTTGTCAGCGGATGAAACGATTGACCTAGCTCGTGCAGCAGCCATTTACAAGTTTGACTTGTTGACTGGGATGGTTGGTGAATTTGACGAACTCCAAGGAATTATGGGGGAGAAATATGCCCTTCTTGCTGGGGAAACTCCAGCAGTGGCAGCTGCTATTCGTGAACACTACATGCCTACATCAGCTGAAGGAGAACTTCCAGAGAGCAAGGTCGGTGCAGTGCTTGCTATTGCAGATAAATTGGATACGATTTTGAGCTTCTTCTCAGTAGGCTTGATTCCATCAGGTTCTAATGACCCGTATGCCCTTCGTCGTGCGACGCAAGGTGTGGTTCGTATCTTGGATGCCTTTGGTTGGCACATTGCTATGGATGAGTTGATTGATAGCCTTTATGCTTTGAAATTTGACAGCTTGACTTATGAAAATAAGGCAGAGGTTATGGACTTTATCAAGGCTCGTGTTGATAAGATGATGGGTTCTACTCCAAAAGATATCAAGGAAGCTGTTCTTGCAGGATCAAATTTTGTTGTGGCGGATATGTTGGAAGCAGCAAGTGCTCTCGTAGAAGCAAGCAAGGAAGAAGACTTCAAACCATCTGTTGAATCACTTTCTCGTGCCTTTAACTTGGCTGAGAAGGCAGAAGGAGTTGCTACAGTTGATTCAGCTCTCTTTGAGAATGAAGAAGAGAAAACCTTGGCAGAAGCAGTAGAATCACTCGTTTTGTCAGGTTCTGCAAGTCAGCAATTGAAGCAACTCTTTGCGCTTAGTCCACTTATTGATAATTTCTTTGAGAATACCATGGTAATGGCAGAAGATCAGGCTGTTCGTCAAAATCGTTTGGCAATCTTGTCTCATTTAACTCAAAAAGCAGCCAAACTTGCTCGTTTTAACCAAATCAATACCAAATAAAATCTATTAAACGGATTAAATCTTATCATAAAGGAGAGAAACATGGATCCTAAAAAAATTGATCGTATTAACGAGCTTGCCAAAAAGAAAAAAACAGAAGGCTTGACCCCAGAAGAAAAAGTAGAACAAGCCAAACTACGTGAGGAGTACATTGAAGGTTATCGTCGCACTGTTCGTCACCACATCGAAGGAATCAAAATTGTGGACGAAGAAGGGAACGATGTTACACCAGAGAAACTACGTCAAGTCCAACGTGAAAAAGGATTACATGGTCGTAGTCTCGATGACCCAAATTCATAATAAATATTCTTTCTTTTAACAAAGATAGATGAAATAATACCAAAAGACTATCATACATAAATGAGCTGCACCTCAAAAGTTAGAGCTAGAAAATCTAACTTTTGAGGTGTTTTATTATGGAATTGAGTTATATAGTGAATTGAAATAGGGTACGAACAAAAAGATTAGTGAATTCAAATTAATTTCTATACAGGTTTTAGAATTATTAGTATACTATTCTAGGTTCAATCAACTATAAATATATGCTCTAAAATGATGGTCGCTGAGTCTTCTATCGTCAAGAAAATCATCAAATCCCTCGTATTATAGTCATTTAGTTAAAAAAAGCGCTCTAAATATTTGAAAAGATTTGGAACTTCCCTTAATAAATTCGTCACTTTCTTTTTCAAGATAGCCCAAGCCTGCTCAATAGGATTCAAATCTGGTGAATAAGCTGGTA
>JAGZLW010000084.1 GCA_018364455.1 Streptococcus mitis
GACAAAGTAGGATTTAAACTTAGATTTGATAAATTTATAAAGTTCCCCATCTGTCTCATGTCTGATTTTATAAGCGTAGGTGTAGTCTTCCTTACCATCACCTGTCATGATTTTATCTGCACTTGGCTCCCATGGAATCGTCAGTTGTTTCAATTCAGCCAACTTTTTCTGAACTGCTTTTTCCATTTCAGGCGTCAAATCTATCCCATAACCAAAAAGCGTTTTTTGACTCTCACGTTTACATAGGTCAATGTACTTGTCACGATCACAGAAATATAAGACACCATCTCCTACCATGCCAAATAAGGTCTCAGAAGACGGATCATAGTTGCCATAAGAAATAACACGGCCTTGATAGCAGATATCCACATGACCAATTGCCGAAAACAGAGAGGTCTCAGCTGTATGAACAAAAATTTCAAGCTCCGCTGTCTTACCAGACTTCACCATTCCAAGATGGATATCCTCTCTCTCATCAGCATTTTCCTGCATGAATTTGTTGATTTTTGCTAAAGTTCTTGCAGGGATGAGAGCGGCTAGGACAATAGGTAAGCTAATTCTAATGCGACGTTTGAGATGGTTTTTCCCAATTTCCTCCTCAAACAAGAAACCATCACGGATATTGGACACACCATAAAGGAAAAAATAAGCCCCTAATACAAAGAGTTGAAAGACAGAATTTCCTGTAGAGGACAAAAGACTAGTCCCACCAAGAAAAACTAGTACGAGTCCATCTAGTAAGAGACGAAAACGAGGTCGAATTTTGTTTTTGCGGTAGAGAACATAGGTGACAAGGTTAATACTAGCATGAAAAATCTGATAAACTCCAATCACAAGAGCCAGAACATAAATCGGTATATCAGTCGCAAGATTAGAACCTAGCAAATATCCCAGCACTAACAATTTAACCAGTGCAACTCCCAAGGTATCCGTTGACTGGCTTTTTTTGAAAACTCTTAATAGCAAATCTACGACCGTTGCTATCCAAGCTAAAAACAGAACCAGGCGAATAACTGTTACTGGCAACCAAGTCCCCGTGACCATCAAGATGAGACCTAGCAGAACAAACAAGAACCCCTGAGCAAGTAATTTCTTACCTGTCAGACCTAAAGATAGAATTTTCGCCATATAAAAACCTTTCAACAATAAAAATTAAACACTCCGATTAAACTGACTAGTAAATAGCCAACACTACAAACAGCCTGTGCCAGCAACATATGGTGACTAGAAATGACTGTAGTAATGTCACCATCTTGTCTTATGCACTTCTAAAATTTGTTATATTGATTAGAAACCAGAGCTTATAAAAACTAGCTAAACTCGAGAGATAGACACAATTGCGACGAAAAAATGTATAACCAATTCAACTTGTTAAGGTAAGAAAGCATTATTTCCAATCTATTAATTATTCATTTATTACCTATTATGACACAATATTCCCTATAGTTCAACTTTTTACTTGTTTTTATATTACACGGACTAAAAAGTTTTCAACAGTTGATTGCATTTGTTTTAATAAGTTTTAACCTTTCTTGGTTAGAAAAAAAAAGAACCATACAGTTTAGAATCTGTATGGTTTTTGCCCCACTTTTGTCCCATTTTTAAATCATGACATTGAAAATACCTAAAATCACTTATATTTCAATATTTTTAATTGCTCTCAATATGAAAGTCCTT
>JAGZLW010000057.1 GCA_018364455.1 Streptococcus mitis
TGAGGTAGATGCTACAGCGCTAGTACTTGCTGAGGTAGAGGCTACGGCACTGGTTGATGCTGATGTAGACGCTACGGCGCTTGTGCTTGCTGATGTAGAAGCTACAGCACTTGTACTTGCTGAGGTAGACGCTACAGCACTTGTGCTTGCTGAGGTAGACGCTACGGCGCTAGTTGACGCTGATGTAGACGCTACGGCACTTGTGCTTGCTGAGGTAGACGCTACTGCGCTTGTGCTTGCTGAGGTAGAAGCTACTGCGCTTGTGCTTGCTGAGGTAGAAGCTACTGCGCTTGTGCTTGCTGACGTAGACGCTACAGCGCTTGTTGAGGCTGAGGTAGAGGCTACAGCGCTTGTTGATGCTGAGGTAGACGCTACCGCACTTGTTGACGCTGAGGTAGAGGCTACAGCGCTTGTGCTTGCTGAGGTAGAGGCTACGGCACTTGTTGACGCTGAGGTAGAGGCTACCGCACTTGTGCTTGCTGACGTAGACGCTACGGCACTTGTTGAGGCTGAGGTAGATGCTACCGCGCTTGTGCTTGCTGAGGTAGACGCTACCGCGCTAGTCGATGCTGAGGTAGAGGCTACTGCGCTTGTTGAGGCTGACGTAGACGCTACTGCGCTTGTTGAGGCTGACGTAGAAGCTACTGCGCTTGTTGAGGCTGAGGTAGACGCTACGGCGCTTGTTGACGCTGATACTGATGCACGGTAATCTGAGTCAGAGATATCTGGCGTTACCGTATTCTTTGTTCCATCTTTATAGGTGATGGTTACTGTTCCATTTTCTGCAATAGAATAACTTCTGATACGGTTTGCATCCTCTGGATTTGCTGCTTTTACAGCAGCCATGATTTTATCTTTCTCAGGCTTGTCCAGAGCGTTTGGATGTTTAACTTGGAAGACTACTGACGGCTTCTTACCAGGGAATTTCTCATTCAACTTCCCTTGGGCGACAACTACTGTTGGAGTTCTCGATTCATTATTAGACAAGTCCACAGCTTTTACACCAAGTGTCCATCTATTTCCATCTGCATGTGGTTGATTAGGATTATAAGTAGCTGTATACTCTAAAGTAGCAGGAGCATTCGTTGGTTTATTCTTGAATCCTGGTGCACTATCATTCGAAGAATAGTCACCTGAGAATATTCTATCTTTATCTGATGTACCATCGTAAAGTTTCAAATCTCTAAGTTTACCACTATTATCTGAACCTTTTAAGACAACCTTAACTTCGTCTCCTGCAAAAATCTCGTATCCACTCGTACCAGGACGGACATTATTTTTCGGAGAAAGTTTTTCCCACTTACCATTATTCTTGACATAGATTTCAAATTCAGGGTTTGGAGATACATTTTCTTTAGTAATTATATTAGAAGATGTGTCAGATTGAAGAGTTACATTGCTACCATTTGGATCCCTAACAACCATTTCTTGTTTAACCGTTACATTTCCTGTAGGCAACAAACCATTATTGGTATCAGTAACCCGTTTCAACTCAGACGGTTCAAACGTCACACTTGCTCCAGTAGACTTTTTAGTAAAGGTTTCGGTACCAATGGTTAAAGTGACTGTTGCTCCTGGTATTACATCTGTCACTGTAATACTACGATTTGGCAGACCTCCTTGTAGCTTCACTTGACTATCTGCGATTCGTGGTGGGTTTGGTCTAACTTTGATAGTTACAGGAACATTTGTACTATTTCTTGGTTTATCCGTTGAACCTTGTGGTAAAGTAACTGTGACTTCTTTCTTATAGATCCCTGGAGTGCTTACTGTGCTAGCATTTGGTGCCGAATCTCTCCAGCTGTAATCGGTTCTAGTTGCCACAGTCGGACCATTAGGTATTGCAACTCTATCATCAGAGTTCTTAATCGCCTTATCCGGGTTAGCAATGATATCATTTAGTGGTGCTGTATTTCCAACCGTTGTAACATACTCTTGCTTGGCTACCGGATCAACTACTGTATAATTAAAGCTCACTGTACTTGTGAGAGCAGGATTTGCAGTTGTTACATCACCAAGTCGCCCTTTTGGATAAGTTGCTATTGCTTTATAGGTCGTGCTGTGGGTTGTAGCTGAATCTGCAGTTGTATGCCACACGCTACTAAAGGCTGGAGAGCCATCTTGTTTACGTACAGGTGTTGAGCGATTATCATTCAGTTGATATTCATAAGTAAATGTAGTCCCTGAAGGAAGAGATTCGTTATTAATATAGAATTTTGAATATCCACCTATATTATTAGCATAGCTATTTCCAACAGTTCTTTCTGTTCCCGGTACTGCTTTAAAGGCATAAAACTTACCTGGAACTCCATTGTTAGTTTTAGTCTCAATTTTTTGATAAACTGTGTACTTGTATGTTAAATCCGTAGTAGTTTTATCTGGGTGAGTTACCGTTAAGGTTGCAGAGCGAGGAGTGTTGCTAACTTCCATTGTAGGAGCTTGACCTTGTTTCCATGCAAACGTTGTCCCACTAGGGAAGTCAGATGCTCCGCCAACTGGGCGCACAAGACTTCTTAGATTTATCTTAGATAAAGGTTCGTCGCTAACTGCATAAAAGTGCTCAGTTGTTTTCTCTACACCATACTTAACATTGTTTGTGACTGTATCCGTGGTTTTATCACGATAAGTAATGGTAACATCTCCATTATTAGCTACACTGATTGATCCTTCTTCAGATCCTTTTTTGTAATCTGTACTTGAAAGAACGCTTGCATTAGCTGCTTTAAAGTTAGCCAATACTTGCTCTCTTTCCGCCGGACTTAGATTTTTCGTATTATTAACTGCGACAGTAGCACCGCTTATAGGAGATTGACGCTCATTAAATCCGTGAATATGAATATCCGTATGATTCATTGTTCGTTGTGCGGCAGTATCATCAGCACCATACTCCATCTTATATTTTCCAGGAGCCATTGGTTTCCAGCCATTTTCCCGACCAATCGTACCATAAATACGGGTTGTCCACTGCTTATTGTTATAAACATACTCTTTATTGAGTCCTGTTTTAGGATCTCGTATAAGAGTCGCAAAGTTGATTTGTCCAGGTAAATTTTCAGCGTTTAAACCATTAATGTACTGACTGTCTCCAGTATAAAATAGTCTCAAAGCCTTATCATCTCTAAATACAATATTGAAATTTACAGGATCATCATTGAAAACATGAATTGATTCTGGCATCTCAACAGTAGGAGGATTATCTGTTGCGCGTCCCTGATTTCTCACAGCACCGTTTTGACTTCCTGCTCTACCTGTATGGACATAAGAGGTCATCAAATTCGTGTAATTACCAGAAACATTCGTACTTGTAAATGGTTGACTACTTGTAGCAACTCGGGCATCCAATCTGGCATTGCTTGATTTTTCATTTACAGTGGCATGAACTTCAATCGTTGCCTCTAAATTTCTATTTAAATCATGACGTTTGCTAAACACGTACTCATTGCCAGAACCACCACGCTTCTCCATCGGTTGACCATTAAAAGTAACACGGGTAATAGTCGTATTTGGATCCACATTGGCAAGTAAACCAGCATAATTCAGGGCATTATCTGAGTGCATATTGATACGCCAAATTACTTCATGAGTATTCTTATTGTACTGACCTGATTCAAGCGAAGCCGATGTTCTATTGCTAGCAAACGTGTTCGTGATTAACGAAGTAGGTAAAGCTCTAGGATGTACCCCATTGCCCATACTTTGACCATTTCGTGCATCACGCGCACCTGAATTGACTCTCAACACAGCATTAGCAATCGAATTACGAGCAGAGGTCGCTAGTTTTACAGTTTCGGTCAAATCTGCCTTAGGATTAGCAAGAGCTGTCTCGATAGCAGTCACCGCAGCATTCACTTTTGCTATAGCTGCATCACTATTAGGTAGACCGACCGCTTTTGCTAGGTACTCACCCATTTCAGCTGAAAGTTTGGTTAACTTCTTACGATTTTCATCCTGTTGTTTAGCTGAAACTTCCGATGTTGCTATGGCACCAGCAGTCACTCCTGCCAAACTACTTATTTCTGCATTCGTATCAACCAAACCTTTTTCCAATTTAGCTGATTCCAATACAGGAGCACCTAGCTTAGAGGCAGATAACCCTTCTTTAGCCAACTGACTTTCTTTTGACACAGACTCCGCTTTTCCAGAAGTTTCAGAAGCAGTAGTAGAATGTACACTATTGCCTGAAGCCACCATCGACTGACTAGAACTTACAGAAGTACTTGCTGAGACGCTAGCCGAAGTTGATGCGCTTTCTGAGGCACTTGTTGACATACTTGCAGAAGTGCTAGCGCTAGCTGATAGACTAGTGGATACTGATTCTGAAGTAGATACACTCTCGCTTACTGAATGAGACAGACTTGCCGAATTCTCCGCATCCACTTTTGCAGTTGTACCAAGGACAACTGTATCATGCGTTGCTAGAGCATCTGAACTATCTAACGTTTTTTCAAGAGCTACCGCTTCGTTTGCAAAAACTTTTGTCTGAGTAGCAACAGCCCCACCTAATACGGCACCTGTTGCTGCAATACCTCTTATAATATCAAGACCTGTAATCGTTTGATTAGTTTGGTTTTCTACCACTTCTGTCATAACTTGAGTAGTATCTACACCACCACGTAAAACCTTGAACAAGCCAAAAAGAGAGGTTGAAGCTCTCAACCAATGCTTACCGGATTTTACCAGTTTATATCGAGTCACACGATCAGTTTCGCGATATTGACCCTTTTGACGTCTGAAAAACATTTATTTTTTTCCTCCAAAAAGTGCTACAGTAGCTAGTTTAATGCAATCGTTTTCTATTATACACAAATCATTATGTTAAGTCAACTTATTTTTTAGTATTATTGCTAAAAAAAAAAAGTATTTTCTGATTTGTTTTGTATGGATTATTCATTGATAAACAAAATTAATATACTAGATAACTTAATCCCTTATTGACTGGTCTATAAAAAAGAAAAATCCATTATTTTTACCGATGAATACGTCATACTTATCCAAAATTAAAAAGAGCATCATTTTCCTTCGCATAGACATATATATTGTATGTTATTCAAGGAACTCTTCGCTGTTTTCATTATAATTAAGAGATAGTAAATTTCAAAGTATATAGTTTACTTGGATATTTTTTGAGCAGACTGACAAACAAAAAGGTTGCACTTTCGTAATGCAAATAGCTCGACCTACTAACTCTTATAAAAAAGCTCACAATGCCATAACATTCGCAGGATTTTCTTACATAGGAAATTTAGATAAAGCGCTATAATAGTTACTGATTCAAGACCAAGACACCGAACTTGGCAAGTCAACTTGCAATTCGCCACAAGGAAAAAGCCCATGAATATAGCATTCCTGGACTTCTATTATTAGAATATTTAGATCAACCAACATAAAGGTTAGAGATTGTTACACTAGGACACGGAGTTTGGCAAATCAACTTCATTTGCCAAACGTAGTTAGTAAAGCAGTTAGCGAGTTCGCTTCCTTGCCATTACGACGGAAAAATCCACGAATCGATAATATTTGTGGATTTTTCCTAGTGAAGCGTTTAGGTAGACCGCCATAGAGGTTACCTATTATTAGATTACGACACTGAGTTTTATAAATCGATTTCATTTGCCAAACGTAGTTAGCAAAGCAGTTAGCTAGACTGCTCACTACCAGTTACAACGTAAAGTTTTACGAATCGATATTATTCGTAAAACTTTACTAGTGGAGCGCCTAGCCAAGTTCCATAGAAACTTGGCGTTAGTTACTTAGATTGTTATACAATCAAGTAACTTTGGCGATCTACATCTTCTCCTCTAACTCTATGTCTGGATACTTGTCCGCAAACCAGCGGAGGGCAAAGTCATTTTCAAAGAGGAAGACTGGTTGGTCAAAACGGTCTTTGGCCAAGATATTTCGGCTTGAGGACATCCGTTCATCCAAGTCCTCAGGCTTGATCCAGCGAACTGTCTTTTTACCCATTGGGCTCATGACCACTTCCGCATTGTACTCTCCTTCCATACGGTGCTTAAAGACTTCAAACTGAAGTTGACCAACAGCTCCCAGCATGTACTCACCTGTTTGGTAATTCTTATAAAGCTGAATGGCACCTTCTTGCACCAATTGCTCGATTCCCTTGTGGAAGGATTTTTGCTTCATGACATTCTTAGCAGAAACTTTCATGAAAATTTCAGGAGTAAAGGTTGGTAGGGGTTCAAATTCAAACTTGTTTTTTCCAACTGTCAAGGTATCTCCAACTTGATAAGTACCTGTATCGTAAACCCCGATGATATCACCTGCCACGGCATTGGTCACATTCTCACGACTTTCAGCCATAAACTGGGTAACATTAGACAGCTTGGCGCCCTTACCAGTACGAGGTAGGTTGACACTCATGCCACGCTCAAATTCACCCGATATGATACGGACAAAGGCAATACGGTCACGGTGACGAGGGTCCATGTTGGCTTGGATTTTAAAGACAAATCCTGAGAAGTCCTTGTCGTAAGGATCCACAATTTCTCCATCTGTTTTCTTATGCCCATGTGGTTCTGGAGCAAACTTAAGGAATGTCTCAAGGAAGGTCTGCACACCAAAGTTAGTAAGGGCTGAGCCGAAGAAGACAGGTGTCAATTCTCCAGCCAGAATAGCTTCCTCTGAGAATTCATTTCCAGCTTCATTTAAAAGCTCAATGTCATCCTTGACTTGTTCGTAGAAAGGATTGCTACCAAAAAGCTTGTCCCCATCTTCAAGACTAGCAAAACGTTCATCCCCTTTATAGAGTTCCAGGCGTTGGTTATAGAGGTCATAGAGTCCCTCAAAGGCTTTCCCCATCCCGATTGGCCAGTTCATCGGGTAACTCGCAATACCCAAGACTTCTTCCAATTCTTGCAAGAGATCCAAAGGCTCACGACCGTCACGGTCTAGCTTGTTCATAAAGGTAAAGACTGGAATACCACGGTGTTTGACAACCTCAAACAATTTCTTAGTTTGGGCCTCGATACCCTTGGCAGAGTCCACAACCATGACCGCAGCATCCACCGCCATCAAGGTACGATAGGTATCTTCTGAAAAGTCCTCATGCCCTGGCGTGTCGAGGATATTCACACGCTTGCCATCGTAGTCAAACTGCATAACAGATGAAGTAACGGAAATCCCACGTTGCTTCTCGATATCCATCCAGTCAGACTTGGCAAAAGTCCCTGTTTTCTTTCCTTTTACGGTACCAGCCTCACGAATCTCACCCCCAAAGTAGAGTAACTGCTCAGTGATAGTAGTTTTTCCCGCGTCAGGGTGGGAGATGATGGCAAAAGTACGACGTTTCTTAATTTCTTCTTGAATATTCATAAGTTCTCTTTCTTTGATTCTCTATTTTTCTTGTTTCAATAGCTAAGAATGATTTCTACATTGGATTCTACCATTCCTTTCAACACTCCATTATATCGAATTTTAGCATTTTTTTCAATTTCTATTTTATATTGAATAAAAGCTTTCCCTTATAGTCAAATAGATAGAAAACAGTGACAATTCTAGCAAAAATGATATAATAAAACAAAAAGGAGATATAATCATGTTCAAAGAATTTGGTGTAACTAATTTAGAAGTGACAAAAGATGATATTTACAAGAATCCAAATAACCCTATTTTGCGCATGTATGATGACGATGAATTAATTGGAACCTTTAGTATTCTAACTGGAGAAGTATTGGAAAATTTGGACTTAGCAGACTATGACATTCGTTTTGCTCAAAAGCAAATTGAGTTAAATCGCGATAACTACCTTGAAACATGGAAGGATTACGTTGGACTACTACATGCCTAAATATTCTTTCCTAATACTCTTCAAAAATCAAATTCAAACCACGTCAGCGTCGGCTTGTCGTACTCAAGTACTGCCTGCGCCTAGCTTTCTAGTTTGCTCTTTGATTTTTATTGAGTATAAAAGTATGGTATTGAAATTCGTCCTAACGAACATAACCATAAAGGTCAAAAAGCGCATATTCACATTTATATACACGGAGAAGAGGTCGGCTCAATGTTTCTGAACGGTGAACTGAGAGATGGTAAAGTAAAAGCAAAAGACCTAAAAATAATCAGGCAATATGTTTTAGAAAATGCAGATGAACTTCAGGCTTTATGGAATGAATACCAAAAGAGTGCATATTAAAATCAAAGAATCTTAGTTTGCTAATGTACAATAAACAAAAACTATCTAGCAATTTTAATGCCTACTATTCAACTAATGCCCTACGTAGGTACTAACCATCCTACTCCCCTTGCAATTTTTAAAATAAACGTTACAATGAATACAAAAAAAGTGTTGCGTCAACAATACCCCACAGATCCGTTTAAGACGGTGGCTGTAATTACATAACTAAAAAATAGCTCGTTAACTCGCCAAAGTTAGGACGGCTATTTTTTTGTCTATTTTAAAAACCTCTTTCTCGACTTGCCAGATGTCTTTTTTCACCTTTCCCTCCCTTATTTATAGGAAAATATGGTAAAATAGAACAGACTAAAAATCATCATTTCACGAAAGGATGCAAGATGAAAATTACGCAAGAAGAGGTAACACACGTTGCCAATCTTTCAAAATTAAGATTCTCTGAAGAAGAAACTGCTGCCTTTGCGACTACCTTGTCTAAAATTGTTGACATGGTTGAATTGCTGGGCGAAGTTGACACAACTGGTGTCGCACCTACTACGACCATGGCTGACCGCAAGACTGTACTCCGCCCTGATGTGGCCGAAGAAGGAACAGACCGCGATCGCTTGTTTAAAAACGTACCTGAAAAAGACAACTACTATATCAAGGTACCAGCTATCCTAGACGATGGAGGAGATGCCTAATGACTTTCAACAATAAAACCATTGAAGACTTGCACAATCTCCTTGTTTCTAAGGAAATTTCTGCAACTGAATTGACCCAAGCAACGCTTGAAGATATCAAGTCTCGAGAGACAGCTATCAACGCTTTTGTTACCATCGCTGAGGAGCAAGCCCTTGCTCAAGCTAAAGCTATTGATGAAGCTGGAATTGACGCTGATAATGTCCTTTCAGGAATTCCGCTTGCTGTTAAGGATAATATCTCTACAGACGGCATTCTCACAACTGCTGCCTCAAAAATGCTCTACAACTACGAGCCGATCTTTGATGCGACTGCGGTTGCTAATGCAAAATCTAGAGGCATGATTGTCGTTGGTAAAACCAACATGGACGAATTTGCCATGGGTGGTTCAGGTGAAACTTCACACTATGGTGCGACTAAAAACGCTTGGGATCAAAACAAGGTTCCTGGTGGTTCATCAAGTGGTTCTGCCGCAGCTGTAGCCTCAGGACAAGTTCGCTTGTCACTTGGTTCTGATACGGGGGGCTCTATCCGCCAACCTGCTGCCTTCAATGGGATTGTTGGTCTCAAACCAACCTACGGAACAGTTTCACGTTTCGGTCTCATTGCCTTTGGTAGTTCATTAGACCAGATTGGACCTTTTGCTCCTACTGTTAAGGAAAATGCTCTCTTGCTCAACGCTATTGCCAGCGAAGATGCCAAAGACTCTACTTCTGCTCCTGTCCGCATTGCCGACTTTACTTCAAAAATCGGTCAAGACATCAAGGGTATGAAAATTGCTTTGCCTAAGGAATACCTTGGTGAAGGGATTGACCCAGAGGTTAAGGAAACCATTCTTAATGCTGCTAAGCACTTTGAGAAACTTGGTGCTATCGTTGAAGAAGTCAGCCTTCCTCACTCTAAATACGGTGTGGCAGTTTACTACATCATCGCTTCATCAGAAGCTTCATCAAACTTGCAACGTTTTGACGGTATCCGTTACGGCTACCGCGCAGAAGATGCAACCAACCTTGATGAAATCTATGTAAACAGTCGTAGCCAAGGTTTCGGTGAAGAAGTAAAACGTCGTATCATGCTAGGTACTTTCAGTCTTTCATCAGGTTACTACGATGCCTACTACAAAAAGGCTGGTCAGGTCCGTACCCTCATCATTCAAGATTTCGAAAAAGTTTTCGCGGATTACGACTTGATTTTGGGTCCAACTGCTCCAAGTGTTGCTTATGACTTGGACTCACTCAACCACGACCCAGTTGCTATGTACTTGGCTGACCTCTTGACCATCCCAGTCAACTTGGCTGGCCTCCCAGGAATTTCGATTCCTGCTGGATTCTCTCAAGGTCTACCTGTCGGACTCCAATTGATCGGTCCTAAGTACTCTGAGGAAACCATTTACCAAGCTGCTGCTGCTTTTGAAGCAACAACAGACTACCACAAACAACAACCCGTGATTTTTGGAGGTGACAACTAATGAACTTTGAAACAGTCATTG
>JAGZLW010000002.1 GCA_018364455.1 Streptococcus mitis
TCAGAATCAACAGGTAAGTCAAGACAGCAATTGCCAAATACAGGTACAGAAACTTCCAAATCATCTGTACTCCTTGGAGCTTTGGCAGCTGTGACTGGTCTAGGTCTGTTTGCGAAACGCCGTAAACGTGATGATGAAGAATAATCGGATTAAAAATACATAGAAAGTATTATTGTTTCGATTTATGAAGAATCCCTTGGATGAAAAATCATCCAGGGGATTTTTTGCGTTTTAAAAGTTAAGGGAGATAGAAAAATAGCATAAAAAATGTTATAATAGTAGGAAAGGAGAACGACTACATGACTGAAAAAATTACGGTAATTGTACCAGTTTATAATGTTGAAAATTACCTAGAAAAATGTTTGGATAGTTTAATTAATCAAACTTATAAAAATCTTGAGATAATTGTAATTAATGATGGTTCTACAGATAATTCGGGTGAAATTTGTCAAGAGTATGCACAAAAAGATAATCGAATTGTTTATATTGAAAAAGAGAATGGTGGTTTATCAGAAGCGAGAAATGTAGGTCTGGACAAGATGACTGGTTCCTATGTAACTTTCATTGATTCTGATGATTGGGTTGAATTAGATTATGTAGAAATTCTATACAAGAAAATAATTGAGTATCAGGCTGATATTGCGGTTGGAAATTATTATTCTTACAATGAAGATGAGGAGACGTATTATTTCCATATATATGCAGATGCCTACTATGAGAAAGTATATGACAATATTTCTATTTTTGAGAATTTGTATGAATCTCACGAAATGAAGAGTTTTGCTTTGATATCTGCTTGGGGCAAACTCTATAAAGCGAAATTGTTTGATTATCTGAGATTTGATAAAGGGAAACTCGGCGAAGATGGTTATTTTAATCAAAAAATATACTTATCTGTAAATAAAGTAGTTTATTTAAACAAAGGTCTGTACGCATATCGTCAGAGAAGTGGAAGTATTACAAAAACTTGGACAGAAAAGTGGATGCACGCCTTAGTTGATGCTATGTCTGAGCGTATTACTCTACTAGCTAATTTGGGTTATCCACTTGAGAAACACTTGGCAGTTTATCGTCAGATGTTGAAGGTCAGCCTCGCAAACGGTCAAGCTAGTGGTTTATCTGACACAGCAACGTATAAAGAGTTTGAAATGAAAAGAACTCTTTTAAATCAGTTATCAAGACAGGAGCAAAAGAAAAAGAAAGCTATTGTTCTTGCAGCAAATTATGCCTATGTAGAGCAGGTCATAACTACGATTAAGTCCATTTGCTATCACAATCGCTCGATTCGCTTTTATCTGATTAATAGTGATTTTCCTAATGAATGGTTTAAACAATTAAACAAGCGATTGGAAAGATATGACTCAGAGATTATCAATTGTCGGGTTACGTCTGAGCAAATTTCGCGTTATAAAACATATATTAGTTATACAGTGTTTTTGCGTTATTTTGTGTCTGATTTCGTGAAAGAAGATAAGGCTCTTTATTTAGACTGTGATTTGGTTGTAACTAAAAATTTGGATAACTTGTTTGAAACAGACTTGCAAGACTATCCATTAGCAGCTGTTCGAGATTATGGAGGAAGAGTCTATTTCGGTCTAGAAATATTTAATGCAGGTGTTCTCTTGATTAATAATGCTCTTTGGAAACAAGAGAATATGACTCAAAAGCTGATAGACTTAACCAATGAATGGCATGATAAGGTGGAACAGGCTGATCAAAGTATTTTAAATATGCTTTTTGAAAACAGATGGTTGGAATTGGACTTTGATAATAATCATATTGTCATTCATGAACGTTTCGCAAACTATAGTTTTCCAGATGGGCAAGAATATCCAGGGATCATCCATTATTTATCAGAGAGAAAGCCTTGGCAGGTACATGCTGGACAAACCTATCGTGATGTTTGGTGGTATTACCATGATATGGAATGGACAGAGTTAGGAAAAAATCATCATTTACATTCTCTTAAAAAATTACATCTTTATCCGCTAAAAGTTCCATTTTCTTGTTTGATTTATACAGCTTCAGATCAAATTGAGCAACTGGAAACACTAATAGTGGCTTTACCAGAAGTGCAATTTAAGATTGCAGCAAGAGTAATCGTTAATGAGAATCTTTCTAGACTTGTTGTGTATCCAAACGTTACTGTTTATTCTGGAACAGTATTTTTGGAGGAATTGGATAGAGAATTGGTAGAAACTTGTCAGATTCTTTTAGATATCAACTATGGTGAGAAGGAAGTAGAGATATTAGAGCAATTTATTTCCCAAAGAAAACCAATTTTAGCCTTTGAAAATACTAAATCTTATGAAGCGAACCAAGAGATATATCAGATTGATCAAGTTTCAGAAATGATAGAGAGAATAAGAGAGTTAAATAAATGAGCAAAAACATTGTGCGAGGTGATGCGCTAATCTTAACTGTAAGTGATCAGATTGAGCAGTTAGATTATCTCCTAGAAAACTTGCCAAACGTCTGTTTTCATATTGCAGCGCCTGTGCAGTTTTCTGAGAAAATTCGTAGCTTAGAAACGGAATATAATGTCCGTCTCGTGACAGTTACAACTGATCAGCAAATTGATTTTCTAGTGAATATGTGTGATTTCCTACTAGATATCAATCATTTTCAAGAAGTTGATTCTATTGTTTCCAAATTTGTGCAGGCTGGTAAAATGGTCTTGGCTTTTGATAATACAGTCCATGGAAATCAAGGTCAAGAAGTCTTTGAAGCAAATAGACCTGATGAATTGGTTAGTAGGATTCGTGATAGTATAAATTCAATCTCAGTGGGGGTGAATAATCATGAAAAAATCATCCAAGATGGCACTTGGAATGTATTTCAAATCGATGATAAGGCCCACTTCGTAGTAGGAGCCAATGTCATTTGTAGAAATTTTGAAAATTTTCGTGTTCCTTCTGGTAAGTTAATACTGCATGATGGTGTCTTTATCAATAACTCTTGTAGTTTTAACTGTATGGAAAGAATTGAAATCGGAGCAGGTGCCATGATGGGGGAGGGTGTTCGTTTTTATGATCACGACCATGTTTATACTGCTGAAAAGATAGAAAAATGGCAGTGGACCACAGCGCCAATAAGAGTTGGAAGAGATTGCTGGATAGGAAGTAATGTCACGATTTTAAAAGGAGTGACTATTGGGGATAATACCATTATCGGAGCAGGTTGTCTCATACGCAATGACATTCCGGCAAACAGTGTGGTTTATAATGATGGGCATCTTTTTGTAAAAGAAAGAAGATAATGTGGAGCTATGGATACAAAAAAAGCAATCGTTTTAGGGGCAGATAATAATTATCGTGACAAATTGGAAACAACTATTAAATCTATTTGTTACCATAATAGAGATTTGAAATTTTATATTTTTAATGAAGATATCCCCAAAGAGTGGTTTTATCTGATGGAGAAGAGATTAGAAAAACTTAACTGTGAAATTTTGAATATAGAAATTGATGCAGAAAAAGTAAAGCATTTTTCTACTCCTGATGAACACATTAAGTATATGACTTATTTTCGCTATTTTATTGCAGAATTTGTAAAAGAAGATAGAGCCTTGTATTTAGACTGTGATATGATTGTTTATAGGAACATAGATTTGTTATTTCAGAAAGATTTTGAAGAAAATTATATAATTGCCGTTCCAGATGGATGGTATAAAAATATTTTTAATGCAGGAATGATGATGGTAAATGTTCATAAGTGGAAAACTGATAATATTTGTCAAAATCTTTTAGAGTTGACTGCAGAAAAACATCAAGAAGTCTACGGGGATCAAGGAGTCTTAAATCTATTATTTGAAAATAAGTGGAAGAAAGTATCTCCTCATTATAATTTTATGGTTGGGCTTGATACCTTGGCTTATTGGGCTCAAAAGCCAGAGTGGTTTTTAAATAGTTGGGATGAAAACTATAAACCTGCTATTATTCATTTTGAAGGTAAAGATAAACCGTGGAATGATTCATTAAAAACAAGATATAGAGAATTGTGGTGGTTTTATAATGGTTTGGATTGGCAAACTATTTTGTCGCGAGTTGATAGCAAACCAACTACGTTTAGTGAAATTGCCTCAGTTTACTTATTTCATACGGCTATTTTTACAGATACACAAGATTTGGAACACATAGAATATCTAGTAGAAAACCTCCCTAATGTTCACTTTCATATTTTTGCCCATAGTTATTTTGGACCGAGAGTACAAGTGTTGAACCGTTTTTTAAATGTGTCTCTTTATCCCAATTATACACCGTATCAATCTCAAGAAATGCTGAGTAAGTTAGATTTTTATCTAGATATCAATCATAACCAGGAAATAGATAATATTATTTCAAAAGTTCATGACCTATCGAAACCGATATTTGCTTTTGAGAATACGAGTCATGATACAAATAATCGAAGTCAGATATTGCCTTCAACAGAGCCAAAGGAAATGGTAAAAGTTATTAAACAGTTTTTAGGAGAATAATTGTATAGAGTATGGATGAATTAATTAGTATTATAGTTCCAATATATAATGTTGAAAAGTATTTGCGGGAGTGTTTGGACAGTATTCAAAAACAAACTTATCAGAATTTTGAATGTATCATGGTCAATGATGGTTCTACGGATAATTCGAAACAAATAGCAGAAGAGTATCTAGTGGATAGTCGCTTTAAGTTAATCAATCAAACTAATCAAGGTTTAAGTGTGGCTAGAAATACAGGGATCAAACATCTGAATGCTGCTTCTTCTTTTGTGAGTTTTGTGGATAGTGATGATTATATTCATTCTACATTTTTAGAAAAAATGACGACACAAATTGAAGAAGGTGTTGATATTATAGAGGGATTGTTTGAACATTATCATGATGGGAATATCTATTATTTTCCTCAATCTGGACCACATAAAGTAGTTCTAGAAACTACTGTAGAAAAGTTAGAATATCTAGTATTAGAAAAAAATAGAAATAGTTCCTGTGGGAAATTAATTCGAAGAGAGCTCTTGAATGATAAATTTTTTCCGAAAGGCTGGATTTTTGAAGATTTAGCTGTAGTACCAGAGTTCGTAACCAGCTCAAATAAATGGGTTAAAATACAGGAAACTGTATATACTTATAGAATTCATGAAAACTCTATTATTACAAGTTCGTTTTCGGAGAAAGATTTAGATATATTTAAAATTTTTGAAAAATTTGATTGCTTTTTCAAAGACGAATCACGTAACATAAAAATTTGGGTAGAAAAATTAAAACTATTACATATAAATTATAGAAGTGAGAAAGTACCTACTCAGTATATATATAGATATCAAAAATACAAAGAAAAAATATTATCACAAATCGAAGAGTATGAAAAGGGGGAATTGATAAGTATTATCGTACCCATTTACAATGTAGAAAAATATTTACGGCAGTGTTTAGATAGCATTATGAATCAAACATATCGAAATTTTGAGTGTTTATTAATAAATGATGGTTCGCCAGATAACTCTGCTGATATTTGTAGAGAGTATGTCTCTAAAGATTCTCGTTTTCGTTATTTTGAAAAGGAAAACGGAGGTGTGTCATCAGCACGAAATCTAGGAATTGAATTATCAGAGGGGGATTATATTACTTTTATTGATTCAGATGATTGGGTGGATTCTGATTATTTAGAAGTACTTTATAATTCACTTGTGGATGAGAGAGCAGATATAGCTATCTCTACTTATAAACAATTTAATATGGATGATAATTGTTATTATGTGCATTCTTATCAAAGAGGATATGAAAAACGAATTTTTGAAAAATATCAGTTGATTGAGGAATTACCTGTTTTGGAGCGGTATGACCAATCTTATGGCATAATGTCTGGGAAAATAATATCAAAAAAGGCTTTGGGAATAATTAGGTTTAATGAGTATACCGCTTTATGTGAAGATATGGAATTTTGGTATAAATTATATCTTGTTTCAAATAAAATAATATATATAAACAAAGATACTTATAATTATAGGAAGTATGGAAACGCTAGTTTGAAACATATTGATGCGAAGAACAAGTATAGTGATATCCAACAACGGTTAAGTTTTATTTCTATTTTAGCTACTAATGGTAGAAATATACGAGGTTATATAGAGAATTTACTTATTCACTTAGAAATTAGTCTAGAGGAATTAAAAAATAGTAACCAAGAATCAGATGAAACTTATAGATGGATTGAGGAGATATTGTTTTTATTTAAGGGTACTGAGTAGAGCGAATGAACTGAGAAAAAGTCTATTTTGCTTATGTATCTAAACCATTTATATAAAGCAAAAAGCTTTCAATTATTGATAATTTATATTGAAATGTAAGAAATTTTAAAAAATTCTAGTTTAATTATTTTTTATTCTACAGTATATTATGAGTTTATATACTTAGATGATTACAGTCGAGGTTTATTATACTTTATTAAGTAATGATACCTAGAAAGTTAAGTTTGTTGCTTGACTACTTAAAGTTGTTTGTGGTAGTGAAGATAGTTTTTGCTTTCATTTTAAATTAAAACACTAAAACACTTTCTACATTAGTGTTGCACTTTAAACACAACGAAAGGAATCAATTAGAAATATGAAAATCCATATTACCAATCTATATGGAATGGCTAGAGAAAGTACAGCAACCATTGCTCAAAATGCTGTTCAAAAAATTGCTACTCAACTAGGATTTAGAGAGTTAGGGATTTATTTTTACCATGCATCCGCTGAAACTGTAGAAGAGCGAAGTAGAAGATTAGACGGGATTCTAGCCAGTGTTTCAATGGGAGATGTGGTCATTTTTCAAACACCTACTTGGAATGGTCTAGAGTTTGAAAGAGAATTTTTAAGTAAGTTGAAACTTCTCAATGTGAAAATCATAGTATTTGTTCATGATATGATTCCTCTGATGTTTAAAGCAAATGAATTTTTGATGCAGGATTATATCAATCTTTACAACATGGCAGATAGTATCATCTTACCATCAGAAGCTATGAAAGAGAAACTACTTCAACAAGGATTGAATGTTAAAAAAGTCATTTTTCAAAGAATGTGGGATCATCCTCATGATTTGGACTTACATGAACCTATATTTAAAAAAGAAGTTTATTTTGCAGGAAATTTAAGTCGTTTCCCAGAATTAAAAACTTGGGAGGGGACAGTTCCGCTAACTGTATTTTCAAATGAAGAACAGCTTTCTTTGTCGAATCAAGTTCATATTGCGGGCTGGAAAACTGATGAGGAAATGCTCTTAGAGTTATCAAAAGGTGGATTTGGGCTGGTTTGGACTACACATCAAAATGAGGAACAAAATATCGATTATTACAGTATGAATGTTTCTTATAAATTGAGTACTTACTTAGCGGCAGGCATTCCTGTCATTATCCCTGCTACCTTATCTAATTCGGACTTTATAGTAGAGCAAGGATTGGGATTTGTAGTTGATAACTTAGAGGAAGCCAACCTTTTGGTGGAACAATTATCAGAGGAAGCCTATCTTCAAATGTGTAGTAGAGTGCGTTATTTTTCCTTTTTACTAAGTCAAGGTTTTTTTGCAAAACAATTTTTATTGCAAGCAGTTTTTGAACTAGGGATTAGTAACAATCAACAATCACGAGGTATTCGACTATTGACAGTTACAAATAGTCAGGATTTAGAACAAATTGAATATCTAGTAGAACAGCTTCCTGAGTGTGATTTTAGTATTGCTGCTAGAACTCTTATGGGACCACGATTGACAAACTTGGCTGAAAAAGAAAATGTCTATCTATATCCGGTCTCAGATTCAGAAAAGATTGAGGAACTATTAGACAAGACTGATCTATATTTGGATATTAACTATGGTGGGGAAGTAGATGGGGTGTTTAATCGCCTATTAGAAAAAAATATTCCTAGTTTTGCCTTCTATAAAACACAAAATGGAGAAAAAGGCCAGTATCTCTTTTCTATCAAAAATGTTGATGCTATGGTAGCTGCAATAAGGAATTATGCAGAAACAAAACAATTGCCTAATAAACCATTTGATTTTGAAGTGCAAACTATAGATGAAACACTTGATTATATTCTGGAGAATCAATCTTCAATAGCACGATTTGGTGATGGCGAGGCTGCAATCATGCTAGGCCAGTCTATTAATTATCAGAAACATGACCCTAATCTTGCAGAAGAATTGAAATTTATTTTTAGTCAAGAGAGTAGTCCTACATTAGTTATTGGTTTACAAGAAGGTTTAAAAAACCGTTTCTCTTTTGTTCCAGATGCTCTAGCTTTTTGGAGACAATATTTAGAGGATTATGAGGAATTTTATCTAGATTATTGTAAAAATACTTGGTACGGCTCAACTTTTATTTCCAGACCTTATATTGATTTTTTAGATAAATCAAAAGCAAAATCTCAGTTTGAAAAGTTGAAAAAACTATGGGAAGGAAGAGACATCCTTATCGTAGAAGGCTATGCTTCTAGATCTGGGGTAGGAAATGATTTATTTGATGGAGCTAAGAGCATTAAACGAATTATTTGCCCATCTCGACATGCCTATGATAAGAAAGATGAGATAATGGAAGCAATAATGAACCATGCTGATGGGCGTTTGGTTTTGTTAATGCTAGGTCCTACAGCTAAGGTTTTAGCTTATCAACTTGCTACTAAGGGTATGCAGGCAATTGATATAGGACATGTTGATTCTGAGTATGAGTGGATGCAGATGGGAGCTGAAAATAAGGTTTTATTACACAACAAGCATACTGCAGAGTTTAATCTAGATACTGAAATAGAATTAGCAGATGATGAAGCGTATTTGAGTCAGGTTGTTGTAGACTTGAGTTCAGAATAGTATTAATCATGGAATTTCGGAGGAGAAATGACATCAGATAGAATTGCAATCGTTTTGATTGCTGATCAAGCTTATACAGAACAATTAACTGTGACCATGAAATCTATCATGTATCACAATAAATCAGTTGATTTCTATATCATCAATCAAGGTATTATACCAGACTGGTTTAGAAAAATGAGACGTATAGTGAGAAATTTGGGAGGGGAACTTTACAATATTCCCTTTGATATGGGATTGATTTCAGATGAGTGGAGAACGCAAAATCATATTAGTCCGATTGCCTATGCTAAGTATTTTATTCCTCGTCTTATTGATAGGGAGAGAGTGCTTTATTTAGATACAGATATTATTGTTAATGGTAGCTTAACCTCTTTTTTCTTAACAGATTTAAAAGGCTTTCCAGTAGCTGCTGTACGTGATGTGGATGGTAGTTTTAATACAGGTGTCATGCTTATTGATAATCTACAATGGAAGGATTTATCTGTTTCGGATAAATGTTTAGAGTTATCTGAAGGTAAGAAAAGCGAACATTGGGAATTGGAACATTTTAACGGCGATCAAACGATATTGAACTCTGTTTTTCAGGATAATTGGTTGGAGTTGGATAAGCGATTTAATGTTCAGGTTGGTCATGATATCGTAGCATTTTATAGTAACTGGCAAGAGCATTTTTGTATGAAGGATAGTCCTCTGATTATTCATTACACAACTTATAGAAAACCATGGAATAGTTCAACATCATACAGATATAGAGAAAAATGGTGGGATTTTTATAATTTAGAACTTTCCCAAGTTTTAGCTCATCATCTAGGGGAATTTTCTTTACAAAAAGAAAAGCAGGGATTGGATTTCTTTACCTTAACAGGAACAGAACAATTTGAAGGAATTGAACATTTAGCAAGTAGTTTTCCAGAACATCGTTTTCATATAGCTGCTTATACGGAATTTGGCTCGTGGCTAAGTGCTCTGGGACAAAGAGATAATATTTATCTACATCCTGAGTGTATCCCAGCTACTTTTGATCAATTATTAGAAAATATGGATGCTTATCTTAATATCAATCATGGGGATATAAATGAGACAATTTTAGAGAGAATGAGTGAGATGAATAAGCCTATTTTTTCATTTTATGCTACTCATAAAGGGAATGTACCCCAATATCTTTTTCTAAGACAGGAGTTAGAAAAAATGGAGGATGCGATTCGTTTATTCTCTGAAATTGGAGCCGATAAATTTCGTCAAACATTTAAACAAGAAGAATTATTTGATATTTCAGTCATGTCTATAGATGAAACCTTGGATGAACTGATGAAAACGGAGAAGTCCTTGGTTCGATTTGGGGATGGTGAGTTCAACCTGATAAATGGAAAAAGTATCGCATATCAGGAGTATCGAGAAGATTTAGCTCAAGAAATGAGAGAAATATTGTTACATGCAGGCGATATAGAAAATAAAGTATTAATTTGTTTACCGGAGATTTTTGAGATATTTAAGGGACATTTTCTCCAAAATGAAGATTCAGAAAAATTTTGGAAACAAGTTTTGGATGATTATGGCAGATTTTTCCAAGAGACTTGTCAGACCAAGGGATATGGTTCGACCTGGATTTCAAGACTCTATATTGATAATAAAGATAAGAGTCATGCTGTTACTCAATTTGAAAAGCTCAAATCTTTATTTGAGTATAAAGATATACTCATTGTTGAGGGAGCAACTACGAGATCAGGAGTTGGTAATGACTTGTTTAACAAAGCTCTCTCCATAAAACGCATTATTTGCCCTTCCCACCATGCTTTTTCTAAAGTGGATGCTATTCAGCAAGCCATTTTAGATCATGCGAAAGGACGACTAATTTTACTTATGCTTGGGCCAACAGCCAAAATATTGGCTTGTCGTTTGTCTCGATTAGGGTATCGTGCTTTAGATCTTGGCCATATTGATTCAGAGTATGAATGGATGCAAATGAAGGCTGAAACAAAGGTTCAATTAAAACATAAACATACTGCTGAATTTAATTTCGATCAAGATATTGAATTTATTAACGATGAAGGTTATAACAGACAAATTGTCGTAGATTTATCCAAATAATGAGGAGGATGTACATGAATTTGCCATTAATATCAATTGTTGTCCCTGTCTATAATGTTGAAGCTTATATAGAACATTGTATTCATAATATTTTATCGCAGACCTATAGGAATTTAGAAGTTATTATTGTGAATGATGGCAGTCCAGATGACAGTATAAAGATTGCAAAAGAGTTAACAAAAGATGATCCGCGTTTTATCTATATTGATAAGGAAAATGGTGGACAGTCGGATGCACGTAATGTAGGTTTGGATTGTGCTAGTGGAGATTATATCTTTTTCTGTGATCCAGATGACTTTATGTTCGAAAAAAGTATCGAAAACTTGTACTATGCTAGTGCTTTGACAAACGCCGATATTGTTGTAGGATCATTTTGTCGATTTGATGAAGGGATGTTTTATTTTTATCCATTTCCAAAAGAAGAACTATTGCATCCAGTGAGCTCTAAGGAAGCCATTATGGGAATGGATGATGAGGAAGATTATACTCTTCTTCGTTATTCGGCTGTATGGGGTAAGTTATTTAAAAAGAATTTGTTTGAGACAATCCGTTTTCCTAAAGGAAAATATGCAGAAGATCAATTTATCATGTGGAAATTATATCTTGCAAGTAAAGTGATTATTCGCTATCAGTCAGATGTCTATGCCTATAGGGTGAATTACAAGGGATTGACGCAAAATTATAGTCTATCTCACTTAGATTTTATTGAGGCGATTGAGGAGCGTATCCAGGCATTAATGGAAATGCCCGAATTGGGTTATCCTATGGAGTTGGCATTCAAGCAGTATAAGTTTGCTTTGAATAGGAATATTTCTATGTTAGAAGAGAGTGGATTTGTTCAAGAAGAAGCAACAGTGCGCGAAAAGTTGGAACATGCTGAGAATGGGGATTACCTATTTTTAAAAAAATAAAAGAGAGTGAAAGATGGAAAATCAATTAATCAGTGTTATTGTGCCGGTTTATAATGTTGAAGAGTATCTTAAACAATGTTTAGATAGCATTTTAGAGCAGACTTTTAGTAATTATGAAGTTATTCTGGTAAATGATGGTTCGACAGATAGCTCAGGCCTCATTTGTCAAGAATACGCTGAAAAAGATTCACGTATTCGTTATTTTGAAAAAGAAAATGGTGGTCTTTCTGATGCTCGAAATTATGGAATTGGACAGGCGCAGGGAGAATACCTTACTTTTGTTGATTCGGATGATTTTTTAGATAAAATGCATCTGAATGTTCTTTATACTGCATTAGTAAGCAATAATGTAGACATCTCTATCGTAAACTATTCTAATTATCAGACCTCTACTGCTACTTTCTATCTTCATACATTTGGAGAGTACTATGAAAAAAATTATAGTTCAGAAGAATTATTAGATAATTTAGCTATTCTTGAAAGAAATGATTTGTCGTTTTCTACTATATGGGGAAAATTGTACAAGAGGAGTGTCTTTTCATTTTTACGCTTCCCCAAAGGTGTTATAGGTGAAGATGTTGCATTAATCTATAAAATTTACACTCAAGTAGACAAAATTGTATATGCTCACAAAGACACTTATGTTTATAGAGAAAATGACTCTGGAATAACTAAGAGCAAGATTTATCCTTTAGTCACTGCTCAACTAAATCATATAGCAGAACGTTTAGCTCTTTTATCTATTATGGGATATGATGTGACGAAGCATTTTGATCGTTATATAACCTTTTTGAAAATTACGGAATATAATATGAGAATGATTTGGGGTATGGAAGATACAGAAACATATCGCCATATTAAGGAAAATTTATTATTGATTTCTCAGGATGAGAACTAGATAATGAGAGGGAATAATATGAGAGAAACTCAGGTAAGCATCATAGTACCAGTGTACAATGTAGAACCATATCTTCGACAATGTTTGGATAGCGTTTTGGGACAGACCTTTAAAAATTTTGAGGTGCTTCTAGTAAATGATGGATCTTCTGATTCTTCAGGAGATATTTGTAGAGAGTACGTTGAAAAAGATAGTCGCTTTCATTATTTTGAAAAGGAGAATGGAGGACTATCTGATGCCCGTAATTACGGTATAGAAAGGGCTCAGGGAGAATACCTGACTTTTATTGATTCGGATGATTTTGTAAATGAAAAACATCTTGAGAATTTGTTTTTGGCGAGTAGATTGACTAATGCCGATATCACGATAGGAGGATTCTCTCGTTTTGAGAATGGAACTTTTTGGCTATACCAGGATTACTTTTCTAGTGATTCTCTGGTATCATTTACGAGTGCTCAAGCTATTCAACACCTAGATTCTATGTTTGATGTTCCCTTTTTAAATTTTTCTACCGCTTGGGGAAAATTATTTAAACGTGAGTTATTCAATGAGCTACGCTTTCCCTATGGAAAATATGCAGAGGATCAATTTATTATATGGAAGTTGTATTTGAAGGCTCGTAGTATATACACCTTTAACGTAGATTCATATGTATATCGTATCAATAAAAATGGACTGTCAAGTGTATTTTCTTTAAAACATTTAGATTATATCGAAGCTTTGGAAGAACGAATAAAATCAACCAAAGATTTAGAAGGGATTGATATCAATCTTTCCTTTAATATGTATCGCTATGTGTTACAGAGAATATTAGGGCAATTAGAAGAACATGATTATATTGATGAGTCAAAGGAAGTCCGTGAAAAATTAGAATTGGCCGAACAAGGACAATATCCATTTTTGACAGATGAAGTTAAAGAGATTGAATTAGAAAATGGTGGAGAACTAATTAGTATAGTAGTTCCAATCTATAATGTTGAAAAGTATCTTCGAATGTGTTTGGATAGTATTGAACAGCAAACTTATTCAAATATAGAAGTTTTATTGATAAATGATGGTTCACCAGATTCATCTGGAGAGATTTGCCAAGAATATGTTGCTAGAGATAGTAGATTCCGATATTTTGAAAAGGAAAATGGAGGACTATCTGATGCACGAAATTATGGTATTGAAAGATCAAATGGTATGTATCTAACCTTTGTTGATTCGGATGATTGGTTGAGTTTAACTTATGTGGAAGATTTATATCAAGCAGCTATTCGAAATGATGCAGATACTGTTGTTTCACACTATACCATCTATAATGAGAGTGATAAAAATTATTATGTTCATATTTGGGATGATTACTATGAGAAAACGTGTACTGGAGAAGAACTGGTATTGGAACTTCCATCGTTGGAATTAAACGGATATATATATATAACTAGTTGGGGAATTTTGTTTAAGAAGGAATTGTTTAATAATATTAGATTTCCTAAAGGTAAAGTGATAGAAGACTCTCGAACAAATTATAAATTGTTTTTTAGATCAAACAAAGTTGCATATATTCATAAAGAAATCTACTACCATAGAGAAGGAATAGAAAGCATCGGAAGTGGTGTTAATGAGAAACTTTTAACAGATGTTTTAGAATGCTTGTTAGAAAGATTAGCAATTTATACTATAAAGGGATGGAATTATTCCGATGAAAAGAATAATGTCATGGGGTGTTTGAGATTACGATATGAACAAGCAAAAGAAAATGGATTGCAGGATACTGAAATTTTTAGGAGATATACGGAAATACTAGATCTTATAGATAATAATTAAAAGAATTAGGGATGTCCATTGAGCTGATAGTGTATAAAAATAATCTATTTGATTCACTAAAGTATCCCTTCTCCGTCATTTCGCTAAGGGAGTTAGAAGCAGATTTATTCTGCTTTTTTTGTTATAATGGTAATGTGAAAAATCAATAAAAAATCTCAAAATACCTAATGGTATATTGATTATAAATTATTCAGTAGAAATAGACTAGAAACGAGTTTTAGAGAGTAGGACCAAACATGAAAAGTATTTTTTCATCTATCACAGTTAAAAAAGGACTAGCAACATTATTTTTTGTATTCATATTTATAGTGGGGAGTAGATTAACCCTTCCCTTTGTAGATATGAATAATAGGGAATTCCTAGGAGGGACAGCCGCTTACTTGGCTTTTTCTACAGCAATAACAGGTGGAAATTTGAGAAGTTTATCCTTGTTTTCAGTAGGATTATCTCCCTGGATGTCTTCGATGATTTTATGGCAGATGCTTTCTTTTTCAAAAAAATTAAATCTGACATCTGGAGCTATTGAGATACAAAATAGAAGGCAGATGTACTTAACCTTGTTTATTGCTTTGATTCAAGCATTAGCTATTTCTCTAAATCTACCAATTCAATCAAATGTACCTAAAATATTGGTTATCGTCCTCAATACTTGCCTGTTGATAGCGGGTGCTTTTTTCTTGGTGTGGTTATCAGACATCAATGCAACTGTAGGTATCGGGGGGGCGATGATTATTTTATTGATTGGAATGGTTTTAAACATTCCTCAAGATTTGATTGAAACGTTTCGGACTGTTCCTATCCCTCTTTTCGTTTTAATTGGTTTGATTGTTATGGGAATTGTTTTTACTTATCTAGTAGCTCTCCTGTATCGTGCTCGTTATCGTATAGCAGTTCATAAGATTGGCCTGCATAATCGTTTTAAGAGATATTCCTATTTTGAGATTATGCTTAATCCTGCAGGAGGGATGCCTTTTATGTATGTCATGACTTTTTTGAGTTTCCCAACGTATGTATTGTTGTTGTTACAGACGATTTTTCCGAGCAATCTAATTTTCACTGAAATTTCATCTCAGTATACAATGGGTAAACCATTGTGGATTTATATGTATATGATTATTCTTTTTATTTTTAGTATAGCCTTTGCTTTTGTAAATATGAGTGGGGAACAAATTTCAGATCGAATGAAAAAATCAGGAGAATATATTTATGGAGTTTATCCGGGTGAAGAAACGAGCCGTTTTATCAATCGATTGGTTTTTAAGTTTTCTCTTATTGGTGCTGTATTTAATGTAGTAATGGCTGGAGGGCCTCTGCTATTTGTATTAGTTGATGAGAAACTACTTAGAGTGGCAATGATTCCTGGTTTGTTTATGATGTTCGGAGGTATGATTTTTACAGTCAGAGATGAAGTGAAAGCTCTGAGATTAAACGAAACTTATAAACCATTGATTTAGGAGGGTGTCATGTATTATTTTATTCCAGCTTGGTATGGTTCAGAACGTCAGTGGCATGCGGATGTGATTCCTTGGTACCATTCACAATTTCGTTTTGAGTTTGATGATACCTTTAATCAAATTCGTCTCTTTCAAAGACAAGGCCTATCATCTCGCTTATTAGTATTAGCTTATCAACCACACTTACGTTATTTTTTACATAGACATGGTGTTTTAGAGACAGATGTCTACTCTGTTTTTGATGATATGCAAGATTTCTATGGACTGCATACTCAGGTTCTTCACATTAGAGATATAGAGTGGGATAGTGATTGCCAATTTCTTTATAGTCCCTTTACTATTATCGTGCAAAAAAAAGGTAAGAAATATGCTCAGGTAGAGCATGGTGTTGAGGGCTTTATTAGTGAGATTCGGTATTTTGATCCAAATGGTCAGATTAGCAAGCGCTATATCATGGACGACAGAGGATTTGTATCTAGTGTAATCTATTTTGAAGATGGACAAGCTATGTATCAGGACTATCTGGATCCTAAAGGAATTTGGCGATTTAGGGAATATATTCAAGAGGAAGGTAGAATAGAGATTAATCCGATTTTTGCCTATCGATTTAAATTGCTTAACTATCGAAATATGGAGCATTTGGTAGCAGAATTTTTTGATAAATATTTGAAAAAAAATCAGAAAAAGCAGGATATTTTTATCATTCCGTCGCATCCTTATCATGATCAGTTTATTTTTGATCATATTCCAAGAGCTAATCCTAAAATTTTAAGTCTCTTTATCAATCGTAATTCACAGAATACCTTTAGAGAGTTATCAGTATCGGTTGATCGAGCTAGTTTAGTGTTAGTGGATAGAGAGGATAGTTTACAACTTTTACAAGAACTATATCCTGAACTTTCTAATAAATTTTACCATCTTTCTCCTTTTGATACACGTTTACGTCTGGGGCGAAGTCAAACAAGAAAAGAGTCTATTATTTACTATCAACTTGATTTTAACGAAGAAATTGATAGGGAAGCATTGACTCAAGTTTTGTTATTTATTTCAGAAACTAAAAATACAGAAATCATTTTCGGTGCTTTCTCTGCTAGTCAGGAACAAATGGGAGAGGTGGAGGCTCTTGTTAATGAAATTATTCAAGAGAAAATTCATACTGATAGTTTAGAAAAAGGAATAGACTATGGAGATGCGGAAAATCCTTTAGAAGAAAATCAAGAGCAGGAACTACGTTTTCAATTTGTCAATATGAATGATGAGTTGGATTTGATTAAGACATTAGAGTTTGTTCGTTTGATTGTGGATGTGAATAAACAACCCCACCTCTATACCCAAATAGCAGGTATTAGTGCGGGGATTCCTCAGATTAATAGGGTTGAAACAGTCTATGTGGAACATTTGAAAAATGGTTATTTGATTTCAGATGTGAAGGAATTTTCAACAGCGGCACATTACTATACAGATAAACTGAAAGAATGGAATCAAGCCCTAGTATACTCTATTGATAAAATTAAGGAGCATACTGGTCAACGCTTCTTAGATAAATTACATCACTGGATTGAGGAGGTTACTAATGTCAAAGGACTATAAAATCCTACAGATAGGGATTGATAATTGGGCTCATCATTACGATGTTCCTGAAAATATGGATTGGTATTATTTCTGTCCCAACTCACCACTAGCTCTTCGTAAAATGATGGAAATGGAATCTATTACTAGTTTCCATATTATCTTGATAGAGGATGGTCAGTATATAAGGGATTTGTTACCATTTATTCACCATATAGAACCCTATACTTTACTTTATAATCAAGATTTTAAAACGACAGACTCAGTCATTCTTGATTGCTTAAAAAAGCGATGTGCTCAAGCTATAGACTTCTCAGATCCTCAGCGATTAGTGAATGATTTGTCCACCTCTCTTTTTGGTGGAGGTTACGGTGATAAACTATTTCCATCAACGATACAAATTCGTTCAAGTTTTCGAGGGGCTATCTCTTATCAGGGACTCGATTATGTCAGTTTGGAAGGGAATTTTGGAGATGATTTCCAACAAATAGCTTACTGGCCATATAATTTTATAGTTTATAAAAATTTCCCTATTGAATTGTGGTTGGAATTTGAAAAGCAAGGAAACTGTGAATTTCGTTTTGTTATCCGTAAGATATGGTCTGGTGGTGTTGATGATTTTTTTGAAGAAAAAATCTATAATGAAAGTGAATTAAAAAGGGCTATAGTGGTAGATAACGAAGAGATTGATATCTTTTTGTCTGTATCAATTGAAGCTCGTGGGTGCGGAAGTTTAAAGCTAGGGAATTTGCACCAACGTTGGAGTCGTAGACAGTTTGGTAAATTTTTCCTAGGTGGAAATATTCTACATGATAAAATTCGTGACGAAATTAACTACTTCTTTCATCCGGGTGATTTCAAACCACCATTGGCGGTTTACTTTGCTGGGTATCGTCCTGCTGAGGGGTTTGAAGGGTATTGGATGATGAAAAATTTAGGCTGCCCTTTTCTTTTATTTTCTGATCCTAGGTTAGAAGGAGGAGCCTTTTACCTTGGTAGCGAGGAGCTAGAAGAGAAGATAAAAGATACTATTCGTTATTATCTACAGTATTTAGGCCTTACTCATAAAGATTTGATTTTATCTGGTCTTTCCATGGGAACTTTCCCAGCTCTTTATTATGGTGCTTTCTTTGAACCTAGGGCTGTTATTGTGGGAAAACCTCTGGCTAATCTTGGAACAATTGCTCGTAGAGGTCGCTTAGATGCACCAGCTGTCTCCAATTTGGCATTCGATGTGTTAATCCATCATACAAATGGAGTGACATCTGACCATATGTTGGAATTAGATCAACGTTTTTGGAAAGTCTTTAAACAAGCTGATTTTTCAAAAACAACTTTTGGCCTATCTTATATGAAAGATGAAGAAATGGATAGCCATGCCTATGAACAATTGGTAACTTATCTATGTAATACAGGTGCAAAAATTCTTTCCAAGGGAACATCTGGACGACACAATGATGATACTGCTACAAATGTGGCTTGGTTTTTGCATTTTTATAGTATGGTATTGGGAACAGAGTTTGGAAGGGGTGACAAATGATTATCAATCAAAGAGAAAATATCACTTGGGGAGAGGTATCGGGAACATTTATGTATGGTAGTAAGGTGACCTATCACGAAGATAAACGTATTAGTCTATATAATCCCTTGGTGCCATCAGGAGAAATCTTAAAAACATGGTTTTCTAGTGTGAACTATCAATCCTTTAGAACTCAGCCTAGTCTCCCTTTGCTGAAGAGAAAACAGGATTATCAATTATGTATGGATTTTGAATGCCAACCCACAAATGGAGTCTATATAAAGATTATCTTTTTTGATAGATATGGAGATGTGATTGAAGAGAAAATTGAAAAAATGAAAGTCTTTGATTTTACCTATCCTGATGATACTTATACCTACCAAGTCTCCCTTCTAAGTGCTGGTTTTGAGTCCTTAGATTTCTATTCTTTTTCTATTAAGGAGATGAATCGTGTTTAAAGGTTTTTATCAAGATTTTCAACTTAGAAAAGTTAAAAAGATTTTAAAAAAGATTAATTCTCTTAAAGGAAAGATGGAGTCTCTATCAGACCAAGAACTAGCGGCAAAAACGGTGGAGTTTCGCCAACGTCTTGCTAAAGGAGAGACGGTAGATGATCTTCTAGTGGAAGCTTTTGCAGTTGTTCGTGAAGCGGATAAACGCGTATTGGGAATGTTTCCCTATGATGTCCAAGTCATGGGGGGAATTGTGATCCATCAGGGAAATGTCGCTGAGATGAATACTGGTGAGGGGAAAACCTTGACAGCTACCATGCCTGTTTATCTCAATGCCCTGACAGGGAAAGGCACCATGCTGATCACGACTAATGAGTATCTAGCTAAACGTGATGCTGAAGAAATGGGGCAAGTGTATCGTTTCTTAGGATTGACAATTGGTGTGCCTTTTACAGATGACCCTCAAAAAGAATTTACCCCAAAAGAGAAAAAAATCATTTATGCATCAGATATTATTTATACAACTAATAGTAACTTAGGTTTTGATTATTTAAATGATAATCTTGCCTCAAATGATGAAGGGAAATTTTTACGACCTTTTAATTACGTTATTATTGATGAGGTTGATGATATCTTATTAGATAGTGCCCAGACCCCACTTATTATTGCTGGGGCACCTCGTGTTCAGTCCAATCACTATGGTATTGTTGATACGCTTGTAACGACCTTGGTTGAAGGTGAGGATTACATTTTTAAAGAGGAGAAAGATGAAGTTTGGTTGACCACTAAAGGTGCTAAAGCAGCTGAAAGTTTTTTAGGGATTGACCATCTTTATAATGAGGAGAATGCAACCTTTGCTCGTCATTTAGTTTATGCGATCCGAGCCCACAAGCTCTATACAAAAGACAAGGACTATGTTATTCGTGGGAATGAGATGGTACTAGTAGATAAGGGGACGGGGCGTCTAATGGAAATGACCAAACTACAGGGAGGTCTCCATCAGGCTATTGAGGCAAAGGAACATGTCAAATTGTCTCCAGAAACACGAGCTATGGCTTCTATCACTTATCAGAGCCTTTTTAAGATGTTCAATAAGGTTTCTGGAATGACGGGGACAGGTAAAGTTGCAGAAAAAGAGCTTCTTGAAACTTACAATATGTCTGTAGTGCGCATTCCAACCAATCGTCCTAGACAACGGATTGACTATCCAGATAATCTATATGTCACTTTACCTGAAAAAGTGTATGCGTCTTTGGAGTACATCAAGGAATACCATGCTAAGGGAAATCCCCTACTTGTTTTTGTAGGCTCAGTTGAAATGTCTCAGCTTTATTCGTCACTCTTGCTCCGAGAGGGAATTGCTCATAATGTTTTAAATGCTAATAACGCGGCGCGTGAGGCTCAGATTATCTCCGAGTCAGGTCAAATGGGAGCTGTTACAGTGGCAACTTCTATGGCAGGACGTGGTACGGATATCAAACTTGGTAAGGGAGTCGCAGAACTCGGTGGCTTGATTGTTATTGGAACGGAGCGGATGGAAAGTCAACGGATTGACCTGCAAATTCGTGGACGTTCTGGTCGTCAAGGAGATCCTGGCATGAGTAAGTTTTTTGTATCCTTAGAGGACGATGTTATTAAGAAATTTGGTCCATCTTGGGTGCATAAAAAATATAAAGATTATCAGGTTAAAGATATGACTCAACCGGAAGTATTGAAAGGGCGCAAATATCGAAGACTAGTTGAAAGGGCTCAGCAGGCAAGTGATAGTGCTGGACGTTCGGCGCGTCGTCAGACTCTAGAATATGCTGAGAGTATGAATATTCAACGGGATATGGTCTATAAAGAAAGAAATCGTCTAATAGATGGTTCTCGTGACTTAGAGGATGTTGTTGAGAAAATCATTGCTAGCTACATAGAGCAAGTGACCTCTTCAAGTTATGAAAGCCGAGAGTTACTCTTCCACTTTATCGTTACCAATATTAGTTTTCATATTAAAGAGGTTCCAGATAATATAGATGTGACTGACAAAACTGCAGTTCGTAGCTTTATGAAGCAGGTGATTGCTAGAGAACTTTCTGAAAAGAAAGAATTGCTTGAGCAACATGGCTTGTATGAACAGTTTTTACGACTCTCTATGCTCAAGGCTATTGATGACAACTGGGTTGAGCAGGTAGACTATCTACAACAGTTATCTATGGCTATAGGTGGTCAATCCAATAGTCAGAAAAATCCAATCGTAGAGTACTATCAAGAAGCCTATGCAGGCTTTGAAACCATGAAAGAACAAATTCATGCGGATATGGTTCGTAATCTCCTGATGGGCTTGGTTGAAGTCACTCCTAAGGGTGAGATTATGACTCATTTCCCATAAAAAGAGGAAAATATGACAATTTACAATATAAATTTAGGACTTGGATGGGCTAGTAGCGGTGTTGAATACGCCCAAGCCTATCGTGCTGGTGTTTTTCGGAAATTAAATCTGTCCTCTAAGTTTATCTTTACAGATATGATTTTAGCCGATAATATTCAGCACTTAACAGCCAATATTGGTTTTGATGACAATCAGGTTATCTGGCTTTATAATCATTTTACAGACATCAAGATTGCGCCGACTAGCATGACAGTGGATGATGTCTTGGCTTACTTTGGTGGTGAAGAAAGTCACAGAGAAAAAAATGGCAAGGTTCTACGTGTCTTCTTTTCTGACCAAGATAAGTTTGTCACCTGTTATTTAGTTGATGAGGACAAGGACTTGGTTCAACATGCCGAGTATGTCTTTAAAGGAAAACTGATTCGTAAGGATTACTTCTCTTATACGCGTTATTGTAGCGAATACTTTGCTCCCAAGGACAATGTTGCAGTCCTATACCAAAGAACTTTCTATAATGAAGACGGAACTCCAGCCTATGATATCTTGATGAATCAAGGGAAGGAAGAAGTTTATCGTTTCAAGGATAAGATTTTCTATGGGAAACAAGCCTTTATGCGTGCCTTTATGAAATCCTTGAATTTGAACAAGTCTGATTTGGTCATTCTCGATAGGGAGACAGGCATTGGACAGGTTGTGTTTGAAGAAGCACAAGTAGCGAATCTAGCGGTAGTCGTTCACGCGGAGCATTATAGTGAAAATGCTACAAACGAGGACTATATCCTTTGGAACAACTATTATGACTATCAGTTTACCAATGCGGATAAGGTTGATTTCTTTATCGTATCAACTGACAGACAAAATGAAGTGTTGCAGGAGCAATTTGCTAAATACACCCAGCATCAACCAAAGATTGTTACCATTCCTGTTGGTAGTATTGATGCATTAACTGAGTCAAGTCAAGGGCGCAAACCATTTTCATTGATTACGGCTTCACGTCTTGCAAAAGAAAAACACATTGATTGGTTGGTCAAGGCGGTCATTGAGGCGCGTAAGGAAATCCCTGAATTGACTTTTGATATTTATGGTAGCGGTGGAGAAGATTCTCTACTTAGAGACATTATTGCAAATCATCAGGCTGAGGATTATATCCAGCTCAAGGGGCATGCGGAACTTTCGCAGATTTATAGCCAGTATGAGATTTACTTGACGGCTTCAACCAGCGAAGGCTTTGGTTTGACCTTGATGGAAGCTATTGGTTCAGGCCTTCCTCTAATCGGTTTTGATGTGCCTTATGGCAATCAGACTTTTATAGAGGATGGGAAAAATGGTTATTTGATTCCAAGTTCATCTGACCATGTAGAAGACCAAATCAAGCAAGCTTACGCAGCTAAGATTTGTCAATTGTATCAAGAAAATCGTCTAGAGGGTATGAGTGCCCATTCTTATCAAATTGCAGAAGGTTTCTTAACCAAAGAAATTTTAGAAAAGTGGAAAAAAACAGTAGAGGAGGTGCTCCATGATTGAACTTTATGATCGTTATAGTCGGGAAAGTCGAGATTTACATGAAAGCCTAGTCGCTACTGGTCTTTCTCAACTTGGAGTGGTCATCGATGCAGATGGTTTTCTGCCTGATGGTCTGGTTTCTCCTTTTACCTATTATCTAGGCTATGAAAAGGGAAAACCTCTTTATTTTAACCAAGTTCCTGTTCCAGCTTTTTGGGAAATTTCAGGCAATAATCAGTCTGCTCGTATTGAAGATATGACGCAGGAGAGAGCTGTTATTCATTATACTGATGGAATGCAGGCTCGCTTGGTTAAACAGGTAGATTGGAAAGACTTGGAAGGTCGAGTCCGTCAAGTTGATCATTACAATCGTTTCGGAGCCTGTTTTGCTACAACGACCTATAGCGCAGATAGTGATCCGGTGATGACTGTTTACCAAGATGTCAATGATCAACAAGTTTTACTTGAAAACCATGTGACGGGAGATATCCTATTGACTTTGCCTGGTCAATCCATACGTTACTTTGCAAATAAGGTTGAATTTATTACCTTCTTTTTGCAAGATTTGGAGCTAGATAAGCATCAGATTGTCTTTAATACTCTAGCGATCGCTTTCTTGGTTTCTTTCCATCATCCAGATAAGTCTGGCTCAGATGTTTTGGTTTGGCAGGAACCTCTCTATGATGCCATTCCAGGCAATATGCAGTTGATTTTGGAAAGCGATGATGTGCGTGCTAAGAAAATCATTATTCCCAATAAGGCGACTTATGAGCGCGCTTTGGAGTTAACTGACGAGAAATACCATGATCAGTTTGTGCACTTGGGTTACCATTATCAGTTTAAACGCGATAATTTCCTAAGACGAGATGCCTTAATCTTGACTAATTCCGATCAGATTGAGCAAATAGAAGCAATCGTAGAAGCTTTGCCTGATGTTACTTTCCGTATCGCAGCGGTGACAGAGATGTCTTCTAAGCTCTTAGACATGCTTCGCTATCCTAATGTGGTCCTTTACCAGAATGCTAGTCCGCAGAAGATTCAGGAGCTCTATCAATTGTCGGATATTTACTTGGATATAAACCACAGTAATGAGTTGTTGCAGGCGGTGCGTCAGGCCTTTGAGCACAATCTCTTGATTCTTGGATTTAATCAGACAGTGCACAATAAACTCTATATCGCTCCTGAACATCTATTTGAAAGTAGTGAAGTTGCTGCTTTGGTTGAGACCATTAAACTGGCCCTTTCAGATGTTGATCAAATGCGTCAGGCACTTGGAAAGCAAGGCCAACATGCCAACTATGTTGACTTGGTGCGATATCAGGAAACCATGCAAACTGTTTTAGGAGGCTAATATGTCAGAGGAAGATTTATTTTACAAAGACGTTGAAGGTCGCATGGAAGAGTTGAAACAAAAACCTATCAAGAAAGAAAAAGAAACCCGAGGGGAAAAGATTAGTAAGACTTTTTCACTTCTACTGGGCTTGATGATTCTGATTGGTTTGCTCTTTACTTTGCTGGGAATTTTGAGGTAGGCCTATGATTGAAATACTGATTGTTTTAGCTATTATCCTATCTCTTGCTTTGATTATATTGGTAACCATACAACCTCGTCAAAATCAACTATTTTCCATGGATGCGACTAGTAATATTGGTAAACCAAGTTACTGGCAGAGCAACACCTTGGTAAAGGTTCTCACTTTATTGGTGAGTTTGGCCTTATTCGTTTTACTATTAACCTTTATGGTGATAACTTACAAATAAAAGAAAACTTCAGATATTCACCTTTTGTGATTGGTCTGAAGTTTTCTTTTTTATATTCAATGAAAATCAAAGAGCAAACTAGGAAGCTAGCCGCATGCTGCTTAAAACACTATTTTGAGGTTGCAGATAGAACTGACGAAGTCAGCTCAAAACACCGTTTTGAGGTTGCAGATAGAACTGACGAAGTCAGTAACATCTACACGGCAAGGCGAAGCTGACGTGGTTTGAAGAGATTTTTGAAGAGTATTACTGTCCATATTTTTGGTAAAAATCAACTTTTACTTGGATGAAGGTTTTGGCTTCACGTAGGAGTTGAAGAAGGGTGGCACGGGTTTCAAATTCTTCTCTTGTCTTGGGCAGACTGCGATTACGGAAGACTTCCAGATAGCGTTCGATTTCATCTAGTAAATCAGAAGCAGGATTGGTCTGGCTTAGTTGACCGGCAATTTTTGAAAAGAGTTGGGCTAAAATCAGGCTCTCACTGGCAGCTAGGTGACAGGTGTTGATTTGCTGAGCCATATTTCGCAGGATACGACTTTGTCGCTGTCTCATCTCAAAGTAGTGGATATGGTAGTCGGTCTGGTGAAAGAGGTGGTCAGAGTGATCTAAATAGACCAGTTTGAGGGCTTCTTCCAAAAGAGTGTCTAATTCTTCCACCAGCTGTGCTCGGTTACGTCCATCCCCTCTGGATAAATAATATTTGAAGCGTTGAAGGATATCTTTTAACTTTTCTTCTACCAATGTGTGGTAGTGATGAATTTCCTCTTCTCGTGAAGGCATGTAGAGATTAACAAGTAAGGCAAATCCTGTACCGATAGCAAAGAGAAGGAATTCGTTGACTAGAAGGTCTGGAGAGGTTGACTCTTGTACCAAGAGGTGGCTAACCAAAACAGTGCTTGGTGTGATGCCAATTTCCCAGCCCATCTTATAGGCTAGGGGCACGTAGAGGGCAAGATAGAGACCAAGGCTCCAGATATGAAATCCGCTCAAGTGAAAAGCCAAAACACCGATAGCTAGAGCTAGAAGCATGGAAAAGAGCCGATTGCGGGCCAGTTTTAAGGTACTTCTACGGGTATCGGATAGACTCAAGAGGGCGATTATTCCAGCCGAAACTGCCGAGGAAAGATTAAGAAAATAAGCAAGGAGACAGGCAAGGCAGGTAGCTAAGATGAGCTTGGTCGTACGTTGGCTAATAGACATAAGAATTTCCTAGTAAGTTAGAATAAAAGCGTAAAAGACAAGACCTGAGCAGGCTTGTCTTTATGCGCTATTTTTTACGGGCTGCTGCGTATTCGGCAACGGCGGTAAAGAGGACATCTGTAGAAGAGTTAAGGGCTGTTTCACATGAGTCTTGGATGACACCAATCACAAATCCAACCCCAACAACTTGCATGGCAATATCGTTAGAAATACCGAAAAGGCTACAAGCAACTGGGATAAGAAGGAGGGAACCTCCCGCAATACCAGAAGCACCACAGGCTGAGATAGCTGCCACTACACTGAGGACAAAGGCTGTCGCAAAGTCAACAGGGATTCCAAGAGTGTTAACTGCAGCAAGGGTCAAAACGTTAATGGTAATCGCTGCCCCGGCCATGTTGATAGTAGAACCAAGTGGGATAGAAACAGAATAGGTATCTGGATCCAGTCCGAGGTCGTGGCAAAGTTTCATGTTGACGGGTATGTTAGCCGCAGAACTACGAGTAAAGAAGGCTGTCACACCACTGACACGTAAACATTTCCAAACGAGGGGATAAGGGTTTCTCTTCATAAAGAGGAAGGCAATCAATGGATTGACTACTAAGGCCACAAAGAACATAGTTGTCACCAAGAGGGCAAGCAAAATTCCGTAGTTGGCTAGGCTTCCGATTCCCTTATCAGAGATGGTTTTGAAGACAAGACCAAGGATACCAAATGGAGCTAGGTTGATGATCCATTCGACAATCTTAGAAGTCACATCAGCCATAGTTTTCAGCAATTCTTTACTGTTTTTGCTGGCTTCTCTCATGGCAATCCCGAAAATAACTGCCCAAGATAGGATACCGATGTAGTTGGCAGTAATGAGGGCATTGACTGGATTGTCAACTAGTTTGAGCAAGAGGTTGCTGAGGACCTGTCCAATCCCATCTGGTGGAGTAATATCGGTATTAGCACTATTTAGGGTAATTTCAACAGGTACGATGAAACTTGCTAGTACAGCGATAAGGGCAGCCGCAAAGGTTCCCACCAAGTAAAGGAAGATAACGGTTTTCATATTGCTATCTTGCCCCTTTTGATGTTGGGAAAGGGCATTGGCAACGAGGGCAAAAACCAGAATCGGTGCGATGGCTTTGAGGCCACCAACAAAGAGATCTCCTAGAAGGCCAATTCCTGAAATGTTAGGAAGTGTCAGTCCTAGGGTTCCTCCAATAAGCATACCAATCAAAATTCGTTTGATTAGGCTTGCCTTATTCCAAGCATGAATGAATTTTTTCATAACAATCTCCTTTGTTGTGTAATGTTTATGATTATAGTATAAATATGAACTAAAATCAAGAATTTTCTGTCTATTTTTGAAATTATTTTTGAATATTTATGGAGAATGACACTTTATGAAAGTATGGTATAATAAATGAAAGGAGTTTTCTATGCAAGAATTTATTCAAACCTATCTCAATAAGCTTGATGTTACAGCGATTATCGAGAATATCTTAACCAAGTTACTTTCTCTTTTATTCTTATTTTTACTCTTTTATATAGCTAAGAAATTGCTCCATACCATGGTGCAGAGAATTGTTAAACCATCTCTAAAAATGTCTCGTCATGATGTCGGGCGTCAGAAAACCATCTCACGTCTGTTAGAAAATGTGTTTAATTATACCCTTTATTTCTTTTTACTCTACTGCATTTTGTCGATTTTAGGTTTGCCAGTTTCTAGTTTGCTGGCAGGTGCTGGAATCGCTGGGGTGGCTATTGGGATGGGAGCCCAAGGTTTTCTGTCTGATGTTATCAATGGCTTTTTCATCCTCTTCGAACGTCAACTGGATGTGGGAGATGAGGTCGTTCTGACAAATGGTCCCATTACTGTATCGGGCAAGGTCGTCAGCGTCGGTATTCGAACAACGCAACTCAGAGGAGAAGACCAGGTTCTGCACTTCGTTCCCAATCGGAATATCACCGTCGTTAGCAATTTCTCTCGGACAGACCAGGCCTGAAATTTTAGCAGATTTATGATACAATAGAAAGAGTTTGGTAAAGGAGAGAAGATGTTTTTAGAAAAACAGTTGGGCAATGGTTGTACCTGGATTAACCTAGATTTGGACAAGTTGAAAAAACTAGAGGACCTTTCTGAAATCTACGGTTTGGACAAGGAAACGATTGAATACGCACTGGATAGAAATGAGCGTGCCCACATGGATTATCACCGTGAAAACGGGACCGTGACCTTTATCTACAATGTCTTGAACTTGAAAAAGGATAAGGCATACTATGAAGCTTTTCCCATGACCTTTATCGTGGAACATCGTCGCCTGATTACCATTAGTAATACCAAGAACGCCTATGTCATTGAACAGATGACCCGTTATCTGGAGAGTCATGACACGCTTTCTATTTATAAGTTTCTCTTTGCCAGTCTGGAAATCATCAGCAATGCCTACTATCCTGTCATCGAGCAGATGGACAAGAGTAAGGATGAGGTCAATGGGCTCTTGCGCCTGCGGACGACTAAGAAAAACCTTTTTGCCCTTTCCGACTTGGAAACTGGTATGGTTTATCTTACTGCGGCTGCTAAGCAAAATCGCATGTTGCTGGAACATATCCAAGGGCATGCCCTCTATCGCAGTTTTAACGAGATTGAGAGAGAGCAGTTTGATGATGCCATGATTGAAGCTCATCAGCTGGTATCCATGACAGACTTGATTTCTCAAGTCCTCCAACAACTATCAGCATCTTACAACAACATCCTAAACAATAATCTGAATGATAATTTGACAACCTTGACTATCATTTCAGTCTTGCTAGCTGTTTTGGCAGTAGTGACAGGCTTTTTCGGAATGAATGTTCCGCTCCCTTTAACAGATGAGCCCCATGCTTGGCTCTACATCAGTTTGGCTAGTGCTGGGTTATGGGTTGTCCTGTCGTTGTTGCTAAGGAAAATTGCGAAAAAAAGTTAAGAAAAGGAGCCAAAATGGCGATTGAAAATTACATGCCAGATTTTGCTGTGGAAGCAGTCTATGATCTGACAGTCCCAAGCCTGCAGGCGCAGGGAATCAAGGCTGTTTTGGTCGATTTGGACAATACCCTCATTGCTTGGAACAACCCAGATGGGACACCAGAGATGAAGCAATGGTTACATGACCTTCGGGACGCGGGCATTCGCATCATCGTGGTATCAAATAACACCAAAAAACGCGTTCAACGTGCAGTTGAGAAGTTTGGGATTGACTACGTTTATTGGGCTCTGAAGCCCTTCACATTTGGGATTGATCGTGCTATGAAGGAATTCCACTATGAGAAAAGTGAAGTAGTCATGGTTGGCGACCAGCTCATGACAGATATTCGAGCAGCCCACCGTGCGGGCATTCGCTCGATTTTAGTCAAACCCTTGGTCCAACATGACTCGATTAAAACACAGATTAACCGAGCTCGTGAGCGTCGTGTGATGCGAAAAATCACTGAAAAGTACGGGCCGATTACATATAAAAAAGGAATTTAACTATGGAAGAAATTCTCTGTATTGGTTGTGGAGCAATCATTCAGACGACAGACAAGGCTGGTCTTGGTTTTACTCCCCAGTCGGCACTCGAAAAAGGTTTGGAAACTGGCGAAGTCTATTGCCAACGCTGTTTCCGTCTCCGTCACTACAATGAAATCACGGATGTCCAGTTGACGGACGATGATTTCCTCAAGCTCTTGCACGAGGTGGGAGACAGTGATGCTTTGGTGGTTAATGTTATTGATATCTTTGACTTTAATGGCTCTGTCATCCCAGGGTTACCACGTTTTGTCTCGGGCAATGATGTCCTCTTGGTGGGAAATAAAAAAGATATCCTGCCCAAGTCTGTTAAACCAGGCAAGATTAGCCAGTGGCTCATGGAACGTGCCCACGAAGAAGGGCTTCGTCCAGTCGATGTCGTCCTAACTTCAGCCCAAAACAAGCATGCCATTAAGGAAGTCATTGACAAGATTGAACACTACCGTAAGGGCCGTGATGTCTATGTGGTCGGTGTAACCAACGTTGGAAAATCAACTCTTATCAATGCTATTATCCAAGAAATCACGGGTAACCAGGATGTCATTACGACTTCGCGTTTCCCAGGGACAACCTTGGATAAAATCGAGATTCCGCTTGACGACGGATCTTATATCTACGATACGCCGGGAATCATCCATCGCCACCAGATGGCCCACTACTTGAATGCCAAAAACCTCAAGTATGTCAGTCCTAAAAAGGAAATCAAACCTAAAACTTATCAGCTCAATCCTGAACAAACCCTGTTTTTAGGAGGTCTCGGACGTTTTGACTTTATATCAGGAGAAAAACAAGGATTTACTGCTTTCTTTGACAATGAACTCAAACTCCACCGTACCAAGTTAGAAGGCGCTAGTGCTTTCTACGACAAGCACCTCGGAACGCTTCTGACACCACCAAATAGCAAGGAAAAAGAAGATTTTCCAAAACTAGTTCAGCATGTATTTACCATTAAGGAAAAGACAGACCTAGTCATCTCTGGACTCGGCTGGATCCGCGTAACAGGCACAGCCAAAGTCGCCGTCTGGGCACCAGAAGGCGTCGCAGTTGTCACACGAAAAGCAATTATTTAAACACAGAAAGGAAAGGGTTGTCTGAATTTGGGCGAGCCCTGCGAGCCCATAGCGAATACTTTTCGCTGTGGTGTCAGTTGGTACAAGTGATTGTACCAACTGCGGAAAATTTGAGACCTTAGGCTCAAATTTTAGTCATGAAAGTCCGAAGGACTTTGCTGACGTCCGTCACCACTTCAGAAAAGTATAAAAAGAAACTCTTTTAAAGAAATTATGTCATTAACATCAAAACAACGTGCCTTCCTCAACAGCCAGGCACACACCCTCAAACCCATCATCCAAATTGGAAAAAATGGACTCAACGACCAAATCAAGACCAGCGTCCGTCAAGCTCTTGATGCCCGCGAATTGATTAAAGTAACGCTCTTACAAAACACTGATGAAAACATCCACGAAGTAGCTGAAATCTTGGAAGAAGAAATCGGTGTGGATACAGTTCAAAAAATCGGGCGCATCTTGATTTTGTTTAAACAGTCTAGCAAGAAAGAGAATCGCAAGATTTCTAAAAAAGTCAAAGAAATCTAAAAACCTACTCCAAATAACTGTTTTTACAGAGAAATAAAGGAGACTAGCCTATGGCAATCGAACTATTGACTCCCTTTACCAAGGTAGAGTTGGAGCCAGAAATCAAGGAGAAAAAACGTAAACAAGTCGGGATTTTAGGAGGAAATTTTAACCCTGTTCACAATGCCCATCTCATTGTTGCGGACCAAGTACGCCAGCAGTTAGGACTGGATCAAGTCTTGCTCATGCCTGAGTACCAACCTCCTCACGTAGATAAAAAGGAAACCATCCCTGAGCACCATCGTCTCAAGATGCTTGAATTGGCGATTGAGGGTATTGAAGGACTAGCCATTGAAACCATTGAATTGGAGCGCAAGGGTATTTCCTATACCTATGACACCATGAAGCTCCTGACTGAGAAGAATCCAGATACAGATTATTACTTTATTATCGGTGCCGATATGGTGGACTATCTGCCTAAGTGGTACCGAATTGATGAACTGGTTGACATGGTTCAGTTTGTGGGGGTTCAGCGCCCACGCTACAAGGCAGGGACTTCCTATCCAGTTATCTGGGTGGATGTGCCTCTCATGGATATCTCGTCCAGCATGGTGCGGGACTTCCTTGCCCAAGGACGGAAACCCAACTTTCTCCTACCTCAGCCGGTGCTAGACTACATCGAGAAGGAAGGACTCTACTGATGGCCTATCAAGACTATATCAACTGTTCCCGTGAGGTTTTGTTGGAAAAAATGGCAGAGCTTCTGCCTGAAAAACGCCTAACCCATTGCTTGGGTGTGGAGCGTGCAGCCATAGAACTGGCTCAACGATTTGGAGTAGATGTTGAGAAGGCAGGTTTAGCAGCCCTTCTTCATGACTATGCTAAAAAACTGTCAGATCAGGAATTTCTGGATTTGATTGACCGTTACCAATTAGACCCTGACCTCAAAAACTGGGGCAATAATGTCTGGCATGGCATGGTTGGAATTTACAAGATTCAAGAAGACTTGGATTTACATGATCCAGAAATCCTGCGAGCTATTGAAATCCATACAGTCGGGGCTGGTCAGATGACAGATTTAGATAAGGTCATCTATGTCGCAGACTATATCGAACACAATCGAGCCTTTCCTGGAGTAAATGTGGCGCGTGAGATTGCAAGTCTATCGCTCAATAAGGCGGTGGCCTACGAAACAGCTCGTACCGTGGAGCATCTAGCTCATCAGGGATTTCCCATCTATCCCCAAACCCTTGAAACCTATAACGCCTTTGTGCACTATTTGAAAGAGGACTAAATGAACGAAAAAGAATTACTAGAACTAGTCGTGAAAGCGGCTGATGAGAAACGTGCGGAGGATATCCTTGCACTTGACGTACAAGAATTGACCAGCGTGACGGACTACTTTGTTATCACTAGCTCAATGAATAGCCGTCAGTTGGACGCTATCGCTGATAACATCCGTGAAAAAGTAGCTGATGCAGGCTTTAAAGGTAGTCATATCGAAGGTGATGCAGCTGGAGGCTGGGTCCTACTAGACCTCGGCGCTGTCGTTGTGCATATCTTTTCAGAAGAAATGCGTGCCCACTATAACCTAGAAAAACTATGGCATGAGGCGGATTCTGTAGATATTTCAGAAGCTCTTGCTTAGAAGGTGAACTCAGTTGTAGTCAACTGGGTTTCTTTGCTTATTTTAGAAAATTGATGGAAAGGTAAAGAGCGAGTGGTGTTTGCCATGGAGGCTCTTGGTATCATGATTATGGCAACTTATGAAACCTTTGCAGCGGTCTATGATGCAGTCATGGACGATAGTTTATACGACAAATGGACGGATTTTTCCCTGCGTCACTTACCTAAGAACAAGGAGAGAAAGAAACTCTTGGAATTGGCTTGTGGGACAGGAATTCAATCTGTGCGCTTCTCTCAGGCTGGTTTTGAAGTGACTGGACTTGACTTGAGTGCGGATATGTTGAAGATTGCTGAGAAGAGGGCTGTTTCAGCCAAACAAAAGATTGACTTTATAGAAGGCAATATGCTGGATTTGTCTAAGGCAGGTAAATACGATTTTGTCACGTGTTACTCGGATTCTATCTGCTACATGCAGGATGAGGTGGAAGTGGGAGATGTCTTTAAAGAAGTGTATAATGCCCTCAACGAAGACGGCGTCTTTATCTTTGATGTGCATTCTACCTACCAGACAGATGAGGTTTTTCCAGGATATTCTTACCATGAAAATGCGGAAGATTTCGCTATGCTCTGGGATACTTATGAGGACGCGGCACCTCACTCCATCGTGCATGAGTTGACCTTTTTTGTCAAGGAGGCTGACGGTTCCTTTAGTCGCCATGATGAAGTGCATGAGGAGCGGACTTATGAGGTCCTGACCTATGATATTTTGCTGGAACAGGCTGGTTTCAAGTCTTTCAAACTCTATGCCGACTTTGAGGATAAGGAGCCAACAGAAACTAGCACCCGTTGGTTTTTTGTGGCACAGAAGTAGGAGATTAGCATGACCATCACGGGTATTATCGCGGAGTTTAATCCTTTTCATAATGGACACAAATACCTGCTGGATCAGGCCGAGGGACTGAAAATCGTGGCTATGTCAGGAAATTTCATGCAGCGTGGAGAACCTGCTATTGTGGACAAGTGGACACGAGCTCATATGGCGTTGGAAAATGGCGCAGATCTGGTAGTAGAATTGCCCTTTTTAGTAAGTGTTCAGGCAGCAGATTTCTTTGGCCAAGGGGCTGTGGATATCTTATCCCAGCTAGGAATTGATAACCTAGCCTTTGGGACAGAGGAAGTTCTGGATTACCAGAAAATTGCTGACTTATACACAGAGAAAGATGCTGAGATGGAGAAATTTGTGGAAAATCTGCCTGATTCCCTCTCTTATCCCCAGAAAACCCAAGCCATGTGGAAGGAGTTTGCAGGTCTTGATTTTTCAGGCAATACCCCCAATCACGTCCTTGCTCTTGCCTATGCCAAGGCAGTTGCTGGACGTAACATCAAGTTGTACCCGATTCAGCGTCAGGGGGCGGGTTACCATTCTGTGGACAAGGATGTGGACTTTGCCTCGGCGACAGCCCTCCGTCAGCACCAGAGGGACAAAGATTTCTTAGAACGCTTTATGCCATCTGTTGTCCTCTTTGAGCAAAACAGTAAGGTAAGCTGGGATGACTATTTTCCCTTGCTCCGCTATCAAATCTTGTCCAATCCAGACCTAACCACTGTCTATCAGGTCAATCAAGAAATGGCTGTGCGCATTAAAGAGGCTATTAAACCAGCACAGTCTGTAGAAGAATTAGTCGAGGCGGTTGCGACCAAACGATATACCAAGGCGCGTGTCAGACGCCTATTGACCTATATTTTGATGCAGGCTAGAGAAAGTGACTTGCCAGAAGGGATTCATGTCCTTGGATTTACTGAAAAAGGCAGGCAACATCTTAAGTCTTTGAAAGGTCAGGTCAGTCTAGTCAGCCGAATTGGCAAAGAACCTTGGGATGTCATGACTCAAAAGGCAGACCAGATTTACCAACTAGGAAATCCAAGTATAGCAGAACAGAATTTTGGAAGAGTACCGATTAGAATAGAAACAAACTAAGTCTACTGAAATGTAGGCTTTTTGATATTTTTTACGAATAAATAGATAGAGAAGAAAATCTTGTACAGGTTCCTGACAATTTCTTTCTTTTCGTGTATAATAGTGGAAAAGAGGTAAAACGAGGTATGGTTATGGAAGCAGTTCTTTACTCAACATTCCGAAATCATTTAAAGGACTACATGAAAAAGGTAAATGATGAATTTGAGCCTTTGACGGTGGTTAATAAAAATCCAGACGAAGACATTGTAGTCCTTTCAAAGAGCGAGTGGGATAGTATTCAGGAAACCCTGAGAATCGCTCAAAATAAGGAACTTTCTGATAAGGTTTTGCGAGGAATGGCTCAAGTTCGTGCTGGAAGCACACAGGTACATGTTATTGAGGAGTGAGAAATGCTGCTCAAGTTTACAGAAGATGCCTGGGCAGATTATTGCTACTGGCAAAATCAGGATAAGAAAACGTTAAAAAGAATCAATAAACTAATCAAGGATATTCAACGTGATCCATTTACAGGAATAGGTAAGCCAGAACCACTCAAGTATGACTACCAAGGAGCCTGGTCACGTCGTATTGACGCAGAAAATCGCTTGATTTATATGATGGATGGAGATAGTATCGCTTTTTTGTCCTTCAAAGATCACTACTAAGTCTACTGAAAAGTAGGCTTTTTTGTCGAATTTTTCAGTTTTCGATAGTAATTTCTAGGTAAATTCTTTCAATTCAGGCTATAACTATTAAGAGTAAAATTTTTAATATGATAAATGTTACTCTTCAACTTTGAATTCGATTTATGCCAGTTATTTTGTGGTATTCTGAAAATGAGGAAGCTGGCTCTCACTATACACAACGTGAAGTCATTGCTTTAATGGTCAATCTGCTCTTGATCGAAGCCGATGAAGAATTATTTGTTGATAAAAAAGAGTTGAAAATCTTAGATATGGCTGCTGGGTTTCGTGACATAATAATGACACAGGCAAATAGTCAAGTAAATACAAAGGTTTTAGAGCTTCTACAAAAGTTTAAAATCAAAAAAATGAATAGTTGGTGTGCTGTTTAGAGAAGTTATTACGAAAATAAATGTTGTAAACAGTATATCAGCATAAAGGAGGACCTCAGATGTCTAAGGCAAAAAAAGACACGATTGAAGCAAAAGGTTTTGCTATTCAAATTTATACTGAAGACTTTAAAAACGACTATATAAGTCTGACGGATATTGCTAGATATAAAAGCGATGAACCAAGTGATGTAATTAAAAATTGGATGAGAAGAAAAGATATAATTGAATTTCTTGGTTTATGGGAAAGTTTAAACAACATGAATTTCAATTCGGTCGAATTCGACCGAATTGAATCGAAAGCTGGATATAATTCATTTACATTGTCTCCTAAGAAATGGGGAGAGAAAACTGGAGCAATCGGAATTATCTCAAAAGGTGGAAGATATAGTGGTGCATTTGCACATACAAATATTGCCTTCGAATTTGCTTCATGGATTTCTGCTGAATTTAAAATGCTAATAGACCTTTACAAAGAGAAGAGCCTAGTGAAACACTTGATGGAAGTTCAAAAGAGAGCCATAGACTTTATGAGACAAGAGAAGCCGAATATGATGGAAGCTTGGAAAATAGAGAGCGAAACGAGTCCAGAATACAAGGTAATGATTTCAGCCTTGAAAGAAATGGCAATCAAGGAAATAGTGGAAGCTTAGAAAAATCATTGAGAAAACGAACGAGGGAGCAGAAAATGCTTCCTTTTTCTATTCTAAAGAAGATCCATACAATTTAAGGGTGATATTCCAAAGGATTTTAAACAGGGAGACTTCGTAAAGCTTTTTGGACAGGTAAGAACATCCATTGATGACAATGGAACGGAACATACTAACGTTAGAATCCTATCATCTAAGCTTTTAAAGGTAAAGGAACAGATGAAGAATCAAGAGGAAAAAATCTGTACTTGGAGCAATAAAGAAATATAAAGCTGAAGAAAAAGCAAAACCTATTGAGAAGAAAGAATCTTCAAAGGAAACTGAGAGATAGGATGTGTCGGTGTGGTCTTCGGGCTGCACCGATTATTATTTTTGTAAAATAAGTTTGAGAAAAGAGAATAAAAGTGCACTATAAGTACTAGTTTTGTGGTATAATATAAACGATATGATTTTAACAAGAAAATGACTGGAGGTTAGTCATGTCAAAATTCAGCTATAAAAAATTGTTTAAAAAATTGATAGATAAAGATATGAAAAATACTGAATTGATGAAAAAAGCAAAAGTGAGTAAAAGTACATTCTATAAAATTAAAAATGGTGATAATGTCACAACTGATGTGTTACTAAGAATCTGTAATGTGTTAGAATGTGATATTTCAGAGATTGTAGAATGTGTTAATGATTCTTCGGAGGAAATATAAAATGAATTTAATTAGCTTGTTTTCAGGAGCGTGAGGATTAGACTTAGGCTTTGAAAAAGCAGGGTTTAATGTGGTAGCTGCTAATGAATACGATAAAACAATTTGGGCAACATATGAAAAAAATCATGATACAAAACTTATTAAGGGTGATATTTGTGGAATCGTTGAATTGCCAATATCAACACTTCCAACAAGGATTGTTAGCTTGGAATATAAACCAGACAGTAAGAATACATTGGAACTATACCTTGATGGTGGTTGGCAATTTAGTTTCAGAATTTATAATGCTTCGACTAAGGTTGAATCAAGTTTGAAGTTTGATATACAAATCATAGGTATGCCTACAACAATTATATCGATAGATTGTAGATGGTCAGGAGAGATGTAGAATGAGAAGTTATTTTGAGCCTACTGGCAGACTAATAATGTCAATTGGTAAAGATTTGATTAAAGACCTCCCAGCAGCCTTAGTGGAGCTTGTAAAAAATTCATATGATGCAGATGCAAGTTATGTAAAAATAACATATCTAAAAAATGAGAATGAGTTAAAAATTGTTGTTGAAGATGATGGACACGGAATGAGTCAAGATACAGTTCTGAATGCCTGGATGGTTCCATCAACGGACTATAAACTTAAAAAGAAAAATAGTCCAAAAGGAAGGGTTTATCAAGGAAGAAAAGGAATCGGCAGGTATGCTGTTTCTTTACTGGGTAACAAATTAGAGTTAATTACAATAAAAGACGGTTTCAAAACCATGGCTCATTTTGATTGGGATGAATTTAATTCTGAGAAGAAGTTGAGTGAAATTCCAATTATTATCACAACATCTGAAACCGCGGATAATTCTGGAACTAAACTTATCATTACAAACGAATATGGTAATGTGTTAGCAGATGAAATAAGTGAAATTGATTCACAAAAAGTTGAGAAGGAATTATCAAAGCTATTATCAAATGTAAAAGATTTTAAAATAATCGTTAGCTATGAAAATTTTTATAGTGATGATAAAAAGAATATTTGTAAGGAAATCTCGCAATTAGAATTTAATGAAGCTTGGCACTATAAATTATCAGGTAAGATACATGCTGATTTTAATTATGAATTAAAATATTCGAACTTTTATACCAAGGAAGAAAAAGAATTTAAGGGTAGTTTTATAAAGGAATTACCTAACAATTCTGTCCAATGTGGTGGAATTAGCATTGACTATAGAGTTTATGATAAAGATCCATCGGGAATAGAAGTAATAATGAATTTTATAAATGGAAATCAAAACACGAATCTTTCTAAGACAGAAATAAAAAATATGTTAATTGATAAATCTGGCATTAGTATTTTTAGAAATGATTTTAGAATAAGACCGTATGGAGATAAGGGATTTGATTGGCTAAATTTGGATTCTAAACGTGTGCAAAACCCTAGTATGGCAATAGGTTCAGAACAGATAAACGGTAAAATAAGTATAGAGTCCGAAGAGATATCTGGACTAAAAGAAAAAAGTGCTAGAGATGGATTGTATGAAAATTCTAATTTTGCTACATTACAACGAATTGCTGAATTGAGTCTTAACTTATTAGAAAAAGAAAGATTTAAATATAGACAAAAAGCAACAAAAAAGAAACCTGAAGCAATAGATAAACTTTTTGATTTTAGCCATGTTAGTCAAAATATGGGAAAAGCTATAGATAGGGTTTATAAAAATTTAAAAAAATCTCCTGAGCATACAGATGAACATATAGAAACTTTAAACCAAGAAATAAGTAAAGAAATAAGAAATTTAGAAAAAGAAAAAGAAACCGAGTTTCTAGAAGTTAAAGAAACTATTGCAATATATCAAAAACATACTACATTGGGTAATGTTATAAGTGTTGTTTTGCATGAAGGGAGGAAGCCTCTTGCGTGGTATACAAATAAGTTACCTGCCATGGAACGAAAACTTAATAGTTTGTTTGATAAAAAAGAAATAGCTACAACTGGGTATAATGATTTGTATAATGATGTCGGAAAGTTAAAATCCGAAGCAATAAGGATGAGTAATTTTTTTGCAAGATTAGACCCACTTGCATCTAATAAAAGAAAGAAAAGGAAAAAAATCAATGCTGAAAATGAAATACGTTCAGTAATGGATATTTTTCAATCAATTGTAGAAGAATCAAATATTAAAATAGATTATGAGATGCAGGAAAATATCACTTTGAATTTAGTAGAAGAAGACTTGTATATGGCGCTTACAAATATAATTGAAAATGCAATTTTTTGGGTGAATTACTCTAAATTTGATGAGAAAATTATCAAAATAAGTCTTTTTACTAATAATGGTGAGGCTGTTATAGAAATAGTAGATAATGGTCCTGGAATTTTGACTGAAGATATAAAAGAAAATCTGTTGTTTCTACCGGGTTACTCAAGAAAAAATTCTGTCATGGAAGAAAATGGTACTGGATTAGGACTTTCTATTGCAGGGGAAGCTATTCAGAGAAACGAAGGAACTTTAGAAGCGATTGATTCTGAAGTAGGTGGGCATTTTAGAATATGCCTTAAGAAAGCTGAGGTGTAAAATGTCTGAAACTAAATTTTTGTTAATTGATGATGAGAATGAGCAACGCGAATTGCTTAAAAGTGCAATAGATGAAATCAATGCAGAGGGCGGTTATAACCAATTGAGTTTTCATACAGTTAATACACCAGAAGATGCGATGATTGCTTTATATTCAGACTCTTTTCAAGCAATAATAATTGATTTAAAGTTATTAGCTCAAGATGATACCGTAAATAATGATGAAGAAATCTCTGGAAATATTTTGTTGAAGAAAATTATAGAAAAAGAGATTATACCAATTGTAGTTCGCACAGGATTTCCTGAAAAAATTAGTAGTGAAATAAATAAAGATATTGTTAAGGTTTTCCCTAAAGAAGAGCCTTTGTATGATATTATTAAAGAACTTATAAACTCTTATAGTGACTCTGTTTTTAAAATTTTCGGCTCAAAAGGAGAAATAAGCAAGAATATAAAAGAGCTATTTTGGAGTATTATCCCAGAGTGTTTTTCTAACAATAATGCGGAAGTTTCGTCCTTGAGTTTTGAAAAAAAAGAAACAGTCATTATAAGGTATATATCAAGTTGGCTTAATAACAAATATATGTTCGATGAAAAGTATATAGATGCAGATCCAATAGAAATGTATATGTTTCCAAATCCAATAGAACAAGTATGTAACTGCGATGTATATGAGAGAAAGGATAACGAAAACTGTGATTATTATATTGTGTTGACGCCATCATGTGATCTTGCAAATAAAAAGATAGATGAAGTTATATTGTGTAAAATTAAGAACTATGGTGAAATACCAGATTTCATTGATACGTTACATAGGTACAATATGGAACCTTCAAAAGAATCAAAAAAAGCAAAAAAAGCAAAAGAGTCTTTAACTAAGTGGTTTAGAAATGCCCATACAGATTCGATTAGATATCATTTTTTACCTAAGTTTAGCAAATTCTCAGGTGGGTTTGTAGATTTTCGTTCTATAATTTCTCTTAAATACAATAGGGAAACAGGAAAAATTGAGGACACAAATTACAAAAAGATTGGTGTAATAACGGAGAGTTTTAAAAGAGATATTGTAGCTCGATTTAGTTCTTATTATCATAGGCAAGGGCAACCAGAGTTTAACTGTGATAGTGTTTTGAATAATTTTTAATAAGAAGATAGCAAGAAAGGAGGTGTGGTTATGCTAAATATAGTAGATGTGTTTTCGGGAGCAGGTGGATTAACCGAAGGATTTAGGTATAAAGACTATTATAATTTTATTTGTCATATAGAAATGGACAAAGATGCTTGCTCTTCTTTAGAATTAAGAAATATATATTACTATTTAAAAAAAGAAAATAACCTATCTCCATATTTTGAATATATTCAAGGTAAAATCTCAAGAGATGATTTGTATTCAATTATACCAAGAGATCTAACTAAAGATATATTGAATAAGGAAATCAGTAAAGATACTATACCTTCGATTTTTGAATTTATTGACCAAAAATTAGGCAATAATGACTTAGATGGTATTATTGGTGGACCACCATGTCAGGCATATTCTACAATTGGTAGAGCTAATAATAAGTCGAAAAAATCTACCGATAAGAGGATTTATCTATATAAACATTATTTAGATTTTCTGGATAAATATAAACCAAAGTTCTTTGTTTTTGAAAATGTTAAAGGATTGCTTTCTTTTAAGGATTTATCAGGAGAGTTACTCTTGCCAAAAATAATTTGCGAATTTGATAAGTGCGGATATGAGGTGGATTATCAAATAGTAGATGCAAGTAATTATGGTGTAGTACAAAAAAGAGAACGTTTAATACTTGTTGGACATCGAAAAGATTTAGTGTTCGATAACTCATTTTTTGACTGCTTAGCTGAATATGTTGAGGACGCCCCAACTATAAAAGAATTGTTTGAGGACTTGCCAAGTATAAAGTCTGGAGGAAGTTCTCATAAGTATCGTTGTGATGTTTCGAGTCAGTTTGTTGAAAAATATATACGTAAAAAAGATGATATTTTAACACAACATGCTGCAAGACCTCATAATATAAATGATTTGAAGATATATAAATTGGTACTAAAAGCTAAGAAAAAAGGTAAGAATTTAAGGTATATCGATATACCTGAAGAACTACAAACGCATTCTAATACAACATCTTTTTTAGATAGATATAAAGCTTTGGATTATGGCTCTGTTAGTCATACAGTTGTTGCTCATATTGCGAAGGATGGACATTACTATATTCATCCAGATTTAAGACAGAATCGTTCAATTACAGTAAGAGAAGCAGCTAGAATACAAGGGTTTCCAGATGATTTTTATTTTGAACATTCGCGAACAGCTGCATTTAAGCAGATAGGCAATGCTGTTCCGCCAATTCTGTCTAAAAAAATTGCAATGGCCATTATAGATTTTTTGAGAGTACAAAAAGGAGAATGAATCACCTCTCCATTTCCTTACCCATATATTTCTCATAATTTTTTCTGATTTGATATAGTTCTTTCATATCGGATTTTGCAGAAGAATACTCTTGCATTAGGGTATTCTTTTTTTCATGCAATGAATCAAGTTCTTTTAGAATATCCTTGGAGTTTGGAAGTTTTGAGTAAGATTTTTTTAGGTCTGAAAGAGCATTTTGATATAGTGTTATTTCTGATTTATGTTCTTAAAAAAAGCATTATCAGATGGATCTTTTTTATATTCTAGATAGATTTGGCGATACAATTTTACGGTATGAACTTGTTCCATAGTATTTGATAGAGCTGAAATTTTGTTATCAATAACTTTGATTTTATCCTGTAAATTTTGTCTTTTTAATGCACTTTCCTTAATGAAGTCATCAAGCTTAGACATAGACTTAAATCCTTTTTCACGCATCAAAAGAATAGTATTGGTTGCAGTTTTCAAATTATGTTTTGTAGCTCAATACTCATAGCCTTTGCTTGATTTTATCTTTTCATTATTTGCAATATCTATAATATTTCCTACACGTTTTTTAACAGTATAAGTTCTTTGATTGGTATTATTAAAGATTACAGGTATGTTACACAAGACATCAGGTGAAATTATGTTTGAAGGACATGAATGGAGTAGAAATGATTTATCAGATATTGGTGCTTTAATTGAGATGCCACCTTTATACGAAAATTTATGTGCAAGAGAAAATCTTAAAGTTAGAACATTATTGCTTGGATAACATGAAGCAAGGAATTGTAGTTCTAAAATTCAAGAGAATATATTCAATTTAGGTTTGTGAAAATCACTTTTTTATGGTAGAATGTAAAAGAATGTATGTCATTCGGAATAACAATAAAATGAGGTAAAAACATGGAAATCATGTCGCTTGCGATTGCTGTTTTTGCCGTCATCATTGGTTTAGTCATTGGATATGTCAGCATCTCAGCCAAGATGAAATCATCTCAGGAAGCTGCAGAGTTGATGCTTTTAAATGCTGAACAAGAAGCAACTAATTTACGTGGACAAGCCGAGCGTGAAGCGGATTTACTGGTTAATGAAGCTAAACGTGAAAGCAAGTCTCTTAAAAAAGAAGCACTATTGGAGGCCAAAGAAGAAGCCAGAAAATACCGTGAAGAAGTGGACGCTGAATTTAAATCAGAACGTCAAGAACTCAAACAAATCGAAAGTCGTTTGACAGAGAGAGCTACTAGCCTTGATCGTAAGGACGACAATTTGACGAGTAAAGAACAAACACTTGAACAAAAAGAACAAAGTATTTCTGATAGAGCGAAAAACCTTGATGCGCGTGAAGAGCAATTAGAGGAAGTCGAAAGACAAAAAGAAGCAGAGTTAGAGCGTATTGGTGCTCTGTCTCAGGCAGAAGCACGAGATATTATCTTGGCACAGACAGAGGAAAACTTGACCAAGGAGATTGCCAGCCGCATTCGTGAAGCTGAGCAAGAGGTCAAGGAACGTTCTGATAAAATGGCCAAGGATATCCTGGTTCAAGCTATGCAACGTATCGCTGGTGAATATGTGGCGGAGTCAACAAACTCAACAGTTCATCTGCCAGACGATACTATGAAGGGACGCATTATTGGTCGTGAAGGTCGTAACATTCGTACATTTGAAAGTTTGACAGGGGTCGATGTCATTATCGACGATACGCCAGAAGTGGTGACCTTGTCAGGTTTTGACCCGATTCGTCGTGAGATTGCCCGTATGACTATGGAAATGTTGCTCAAAGATGGTCGTATCCACCCAGCTCGTATCGAAGAGTTGGTTGAGAAAAACCGTCAAGAGATTGACAATAAGATCCGTGAATACGGTGAGGCTGCTGCCTATGAAATTGGTGCGCCAAACCTTCATCCGGACTTGATGAAGATTATGGGACGTTTGCAGTTCCGTACTTCTTATGGACAAAATGTCTTGCGCCATTCGATTGAGGTTGCTAAGTTAGCTGGTATTATGGCGAGCGAGCTTGGTGAAAATGCGGCTCTTGCCCGTCGTGCTGGATTCCTTCACGATATCGGAAAAGCCATTGACCGCGAGGTTGAAGGAAGCCACGTTGAAATCGGTATGGAATTGGCACGTAAGTACAAGGAACACCCAGTTGTGGTCAATACGATTGCTAGTCACCACGGCGATGTAGAAGCCGAAAGCGTCATTGCAGTTATCGTTGCTGCAGCAGATGCCTTGAGTGCGGCCCGTCCAGGTGCTCGTAGTGAGTCTCTTGAAAGCTACATCAAGCGTCTCCATGATTTGGAAGAAATTGCGAATGGCTTTGAAGGAGTACAAACTAGCTTTGCCCTTCAAGCAGGACGTGAAATTCGTATCATGGTAAATCCAGGACAAATCAAGGACGACAAAGTCACAATCTTGGCTCACAAAGTTCGTGAGAAAATTGAAAACAATCTCGATTACCCAGGAAATATCAAGGTAACCGTGATTCGCGAGCTTCGTGCAGTAGATTATGCTAAATAAATAAGAAAGAGCAGTTGAAAAATTACTGCTTTTTTGTTACACTAGATAGAAAGACTGTAAAGGATAATCTGGCTTTTTGCCATTATTCTAGAGAAATGTTATTTCACAGACTGACTAAAGGAGACACAATGGCAGACCGAGGCTTACTAATCGTTTTTTCTGGTCCTTCAGGGGTTGGCAAAGGAACGGTTAGAAGAGAGATTTTTGAGAGTTCTGAAAACCAATTTCAATACTCTGTATCGATGACGACACGCGCACAACGTCCTGGAGAAGTGGACGGTGTTGACTATTTCTTCCGTACTCGCGAAGAGTTTGAAGAGCTGATTCGTCAAGGACAGATGTTGGAATATGCAGAATATGTCGGCAACTACTATGGAACACCTCTGACTTATGTCAATGAAACCTTGGACAAGGGAATCGATGTTTTCCTTGAAATTGAGGTTCAGGGCGCTCTTCAGGTCAAGAAAAAGGTTCCAGATGCTGTCTTTATCTTCCTGACACCACCAGATTTGGATGAATTGCAAGATCGTTTGGTAGGACGTGGAACAGACAGTGCAGAAGTAATTGCCCAACGAATCGAAAAAGCCAAGGAAGAAATTGCCCTCATGCGTGAGTATGATTATGCGATTGTCAACGATCAGGTGCCCCTAGCTGCTGAGCGTGTCAAACGTGTGATCGAAGCAGAGCACTTCCGTGTGGATCGTGTCATTGGTCACTATCAGGAGATATTACCAAAATCTCCAACTACCCGATAAAATTTAGAAAATAGGTACAAGCAAATGATGTTAAAACCCTCTATTGATACCTTGCTCGACAAGGTTCCTTCAAAATATTCACTCGTAATCTTGGAAGCAAAACGTGCCCACGAATTGGAAGCAGGTGCGCCAGCAACTCAAGGTTTCAAGTCTGAAAAATCAACTCTTCGCGCTTTAGAAGAAATCGAATCAGGAAACGTTACAATTCACCCAGACCCAGAAGGAAAACGTGAAGCAGTGCGTCGCCGTATCGAAGAAGAAAAACGTCGCAAAGAAGAAGAAGAAAAGAAAATCAAAGAGCAAATTGCTAAAGAAAAAGAAGATGGTGAAAAAATTTAAGGTTGGGGGGACTCAATCTTATTTTTTCTATTGCAAGAATGTACTGACTAGGAGGAGGTGAGAAGATGGCTATAGCCAAGATTATCGTAGATGTGCCCTTGATGCAGACGGACCAGCCCTATAGTTATAGGATTCCTGAGGAATTTGAGGGAATGCTGGAAGTTGGGATGCGGGTCCATGTACCTTTTGGTAAGGGCAATCGCCTGATTCAAGGAATTGTTCTTGGATTGGACTCCCAATCGGATGAAGCAGTGGTAAATCAAGATTTAAAAGATATTGCCGAGGTGTTGGATTTTTCTCCTGTTCTCACGCAAGAACAACTCTGGCTGGCTGAAGAGTTACGTAAATCTGTCTTCTCCTACAAGATCTCCATCCTCAAGGCTATGTTACCAGGATTTCTGAACTCCAGCTATGACAAGATTCTCTATCCTCTGGCAGGTCTGAGTCAGGAAGACCGAGAGCGTTTGTTTGGTTCAGCAGATTCGCTTGCCTTTTCTTCATTAGACCTTGCCAAACAAGCCGAAATGATGCGTTTGACTAGAAAAGGCCTGCTTGGTCTGGAATATCAGGCGGTCGATCAAAAGAAGGTCAAGACCCAGTCTTGGTATGAGGTGAATCTTGCTCAATTAGAAGGTGTTGAAATATCTGCGCGTGCCAAGAAAAAGTTGGAATTGAGAGACTATCTGCTGTCTCATCCTGAGAGTGCTTCCTTGGCTAGTTTGTTAGAGTCCTACTCGCGGGAGCAAGTCAACTTCTTTGTGGAACAAGGTGCTGTTACTATAGTCCAAAAGGAAGTTCAACGCTCGGCTGCTTATTTTGAAGGTATTGAGGCAAGTCAGCCTTTGGAGTTGAATCCAGAGCAAAGACAGGCGCGTGATGCGGTTGTGAGTGCGATTGGCAGCCATCAACCTCCCTTCCTCCTTCAAGGGATTACAGGAAGTGGGAAGACGGAGGTTTACTTGCAGATTATCCAAGGGGCCTTGGACAAGGGCAAGACAGCTATTTTGCTGGTGCCTGAGATTTCCCTGACTCCACAGATGACGGAGCGTTTTATAGCACGTTTTGGGGACAAGGTGGCCATTCTTCATTCAGGCCTATCCAATGGTGAAAAGTATGATGAATGGCGCAAGGTGGAACGCGGCGATGCCCAAGTTGTGGTTGGCGCCAGATCTGCCATCTTTGCTCCACTGAAAAATCTGGGTGTCATGATTATTGATGAAGAGCATGAAGCGACTTATAAGCAGGACAGCAATCCCCGTTACCATGCCAGAGAAGTAGCCATTTTACGGGCTCAGTATAATCAAGCAGTCCTGGTACTTGGTTCAGCAACTCCTAGTCTGGAAAGCCGTGCTCGGGCTGGTAAAGGCGTTTATCAACATTTACGTCTGACCCAACGTGCCAATCCTTTGGCTAGGATCCCTGAGGTTCAAGTAATTGACTTTCGAGACTATATCGGACAAAATGAGACGTCAAACTTTACGCCACCTTTGTTAGAAGCTATTCAAGATCGTCTGGCTAAAAAAGAGCAGGTGGTTCTTATGCTCAATCGTCGTGGTTATTCTAGCTTTGTCATGTGTCGGGAGTGTGGGACGGTGGATACTTGTCCTAACTGTGACATTTCTTTGACCTTGCACATGGATACCAAGACCATGAACTGCCATTATTGTGGTTTTTCGAAAGACATTCCTCAGGTCTGTCCTAACTGTAAGAGTCGCAGTATTCGTTACTATGGGACAGGAACTCAGAAGGCTTATGACGAGCTGGCAGAACTCTTTCCCCAGGCACGTATTTTGCGCATGGATGTGGATACGACTCGCAAGAAAGGTAGTCATCAAGCTCTGCTTGACCAGTTTGGTCGAGGGGAAGCAGATATTTTACTTGGTACTCAGATGATTGCCAAGGGATTGGATTTTCCCAATGTGACCCTAGTCGGAGTTCTCAATGCGGATACGGCCTTAAATCTGCCTGATTTCCGTTCTTCTGAGAGAACCTTCCAGCTCTTGACTCAGGTGGCAGGTAGGGCAGGTCGTGCTGAAAAAGCTGGTCAGGTTTTGATCCAGTCTTACAATCCTCAGCACTACTCTATTCGATTTGCAAAAGACCAGGACTACGAAGGCTTTTACGCTTATGAAATGGGAATCAGACGACAACTTGGCTATCCACCTTACTATTTCACCATTGGCATTACCCTTTCTCACAAGAAGGAAGAAGAGGTGGTCAAACGTGCCTATGAGGTTATGAACATTTTGCGGTTAGGTTTGTCTGAAACCAGTAACATCCTTGGGCCGACGCCCAAACCCATTGCCCGTACCCACAACCTCTATCATTACCAGATTTTAATTAAATACCGTTTAGAAGATGAGCTGGGGCCGACTCTAAATCAGGTTCTGGCCTTGACTCAAGAACGGGAAAATAGTGAGCTCCGTCTCAGCATTGACCATGAGCCACAGCAATTTTTATAAGAAGGAGAAGATATGACAAAACTAATCTTTATGGGGACACCCGACTTTTCAGCAACAGTTTTAAAAGGGCTTTTGACAGATAACCGTTACGAAATTCTAGCCGTTGTGACCCAGCCAGACCGTGCTGTCGGACGTAAAAAAGTTATCCAGGAAACCCCAGTTAAACAAGCTGCAAAAGAGGCAGGACTTCCTATCTACCAACCTGAAAAACTATCTGGAAGTCCAGAGATGGAAACTATTATGCAGCTAGGAGCAGATGGAATTGTGACTGCTGCTTTTGGGCAGTTTCTCCCAAGTAAACTCCTTGATAGCATGGACTTTGCGGTCAACGTTCATGCCTCTCTTCTTCCTAAACACCGTGGTGGTGCACCTATCCATTATGCCCTGATTCAAGGGGATGAGGAAGCTGGTGTGACCATTATGGAAATGGTCAAGGAAATGGATGCAGGGGATATGATTTCTCGTCGTAGCATTCCGATCACATATGAGGACAATGTTGGCACCTTGTTTGAAAAATTGGCGCTAGTTGGTCGTGATTTGCTTTTGGACACTTTGCCTGCCTATATTGCTGGGGAAATCAAACCTGAACCGCAGGATCCAAGTCAAGTTACCTTCTCGCCAAATATCAAGCCAGAGGAAGAAAAACTGGATTGGAATAAAACCAATCGTCAACTTTTTAACCAAATCCGTGGGATGAACCCCTGGCCTGTTGCCCATACTTTTCTCAAGGGCGACCGCTTTAAGATTTATGAAGCTATACCAGTAGAAGGTCAGGGAAATCCAGGTGAGATCCTCTCTATTGGCAAGAAAGAATTGATTGTCGCAACGGCAGAAGGAGCTCTGTCCCTCAAGCAAGTGCAGCCAGCTGGTAAGCCTAAGATGGATATTGCTTCCTTCCTCAACGGTGTTGGACGTACATTGACTGTAGGAGAACGATTTGGTGACTAAAGTAGAAACGGCTAGAAGTCTAGCTCTAGCAGTGCTAGAGGATGTTTTTATCAATCAAGCATACTCAAACATCGCCTTAAATAAGCACCTCAAGGGGAGTCAACTTTCGGCAGCAGACAAGGGCTTGGTGACAGAGATTGTCTATGGAACGGTGGCCCGTAAACTGACTCTGGAATGGTACCTATCCCACTTTATCGAAGACAGAGATCAGTTAGACAGCTGGCTCTATGTCCTTCTTCTCATGAGTGCCTACCAACTCCGCTATTTGGACAAGATTCCAGATCATGCTGTGGTCAATGAAGCAGTGGAATTGGCCAAGGTCCGTAAAAAAGGCAGTGAAAAATTAGTCAACGCCGTCCTTCGCCATATCTTGCGTGAAGGCTGGCCAGATATTGCTAGCATCAAACGTAAAAACAAGCGTGATTCTATAGCCTATTCTCTTCCAGTTTGGCTAGTTGCCAAGCTCAAGGAAGAATACGGTGAAGAGCGAGCACAAGCCATCTTTGAAAGCCTCTTGGTGCGAAACAAGGCTAGCATCCGTGTGACTGATTTAGGTCGAAAAGAGGAAATCCAAGACTTGTTGGAGGCTAGTGATTCGTCCTTGTCTTCTTCTGGTCTGGTTAAGGAGCAGGGGCATTTTGCAGGCCATGATTTGTTTGCGGATGGATCCATTACCATCCAAGACGAGTCCAGTCAGCTGGTTGCTCCGACGCTTGATTTACAAGGTGATGAGCAGGTTCTAGATGCCTGTGCGGCTCCAGGTGGGAAAACAGCCCATATAGCCTCTTATCTTACGACAGGTCAGGTTACTGCTCTGGACTTGTACGACCATAAGTTGGACTTAATCCAAGAAAATGCCCAACGTTTAGGAGTTGCAGATCGGGTTCAAACGCAAAAATTGGATGCCAGAAAGGTGCATGAGTTTTTTGGTCAGGATTCATTTGATAAGATTTTGGTAGATGCTCCCTGTTCAGGAATCGGTCTTTTGCGCCGAAAACCAGATATCAAATACAATAAAGAAACGGCAGATTTCGCGTCCTTACAGGAAATTCAGCTAGAAATATTAGGTAGTGTTTGTCAAACACTAGGCAAAGGTGGTATAATAACTTATAGTACCTGTACTATTGTCTCAGAGGAGAATTTTCAAGTCGTTGAGGCGTTTTTAGAAAGTCATCCTGAGTTCGAGCAGGTAAAACTAGAACATGAATGTAAGGATATCATGAAAGACGGCTGTATCCTCATTACACCTGAATTGTATGGAAGTGATGGATTCTTCATCAGTCAATTTCGCAAGATATCGGATTAGGAAGGAACTGACACATGGAAATTTCATTATTAACAGATGTTGGTCAGAAACGAACAAATAACCAAGACTATGTCAACCACTATGTCAATAGAGCTGGACGTACTATGATTATTTTAGCTGATGGGATGGGAGGTCATCGAGCAGGGAATATCGCTAGTGAAATGGCGGTAACAGACCTAGGTATAGCTTGGGTTGATACCCAAATCGATACAGTCAATGAAGTGCGTGAATGGTTCGCCAATTACCTAGAAATTGAAAATCAAAAGATTCATCAACTTGGGCAAGATGATGCCTATAAAGGAATGGGAACAACTCTAGAAGCTGTTGCTATTATTGGCAATCAGGCTATCTATGCTCATATTGGAGATTCTCGTATCGGTTTGATTCGTGGAGAAGAGTACCACCAGTTGACGAGCGACCATTCTTTGGTCAATGAATTGCTCAAGGCTGGTCAATTGACACCTGAAGAAGCTGCTAGCCATCCACAGAAAAATATTATTACCCAGTCAATCGGTCAAAAAGATGAAGTTCAACCTGATTTTGGAATGATTACCCTTGAGCCAGGTGACTATCTCTTGCTCAATAGTGATGGTTTGACTAACATGATTTCAGGCAGTGAGATTTGTGATATTGTAACCAGTGATATTCCTTTGGCAGATAAAACAGCGACGCTTGTGCGTTTTGCTAACAATGCAGGAGGTTTAGACAACATTACGGTTGCCCTTGTTTCTATGAACGAGGAGGATGCAGAATGATCCAAATCGGCAAGATTTTTGCCGGACGCTATCGGATTGTGAAACAGATTGGCCGAGGAGGCATGGCAGATGTCTATTTGGCCAAGGATTTAATTCTAGACGGAGAAGAAGTGGCAGTGAAGGTCCTGAGGACCAACTACCAGACGGACCCGATAGCTGTAGCTCGTTTTCAGCGTGAAGCGAGAGCTATGGCAGATCTAGACCATCCTCATATCGTTCGGATAACAGATATTGGTGAGGAAGACGGTCAACAGTATCTTGCAATGGAGTATGTTGCTGGACTAGACCTTAAACGCTATATTAAGGAACACTATCCTCTTTCTAATGAAGAAGCAGTCCGTATCATGGGACAAATCCTCCTAGCCATGCGTTTGGCCCATACTAGAGGAATTGTTCACAGGGACTTGAAACCTCAAAATATCCTTTTGACACCAGATGGGACTGCCAAGGTCACAGACTTTGGGATTGCGGTCGCTTTTGCAGAGACAAGTCTGACTCAGACTAACTCTATGCTGGGTTCGGTTCATTACTTGTCACCAGAGCAGGCGCGTGGTTCTAAGGCGACTGTACAGAGTGATATCTATGCCATGGGGATTATTTTCTATGAGATGCTGACAGGCCATATCCCTTATGACGGGGATAGCGCGGTGACCATCGCCCTTCAGCATTTCCAGAAACCACTGCCGTCAGTTATTGATGAAAATCCATCTGTGCCTCAGGCTTTGGAGAATGTTGTTATCAAGGCAACTGCCAAGAAATTGACAGATCGTTATCAGTCAGTTGCAGAGATGTATGTGGACTTGTCTAGTAGCTTGTCTTACAATCGTCGCAATGAGCCTAAACTGGTATTTAATGATACTACTAAGGCGGACACCAAGACACTACCAAAGGTATCCCAGAGTACCTTGACTTCGATTCCTAAGGTGCAAACACAAAGTCCGAAGCCACAGGCTGTCAAGCCTAGTCAGCAGGTTTCAGAAGACAATTACGCGAGCAAGCCTGTTAAGAAACGGAAATTTAGAGTTCGGTATATGATCTTGTTGGCTAGCATTGTATTGGTGGCAGCTTCTCTTGTTTGGATATTATCCAGAACTCCTGCAACCATTGCCATTCCAGATGTGGCAGGTCAGACAGTTGCGGAGGCCAAGGAAACGCTCAAGAAAGCCAATTTTGAGATTGGCGAGGAGAAATCAGAGGCTAGTGAAAAGGTGGAAGAAGGGCGGATTATCCGTACAGATCCTGAAGCTGGAAAGACTCGAAAAGAAGGTTCGAAAATCAATTTGGTTGTCTCATCAGGCAAGCAATCTTTCCAATTGAGTAACTATATCGGCCGTAAATCGACAGATGTTATAGCAGAACTCAAGCAGAAGAAGGTTCCTGAAAATCTCATCAAAATTGAGGAAGAAGAATCAAGTGAGAGCGAAGCAGGAACTGTTCTCAGACAGAGTCCAGCTGCTGGAACAACCTATGATTTGAGCAAGGCCTCAACGATTACCTTAACCGTTGCTAAGAAAGTAACCAGCGTTTCTATGCCAAGTTATAAAGGATCTAGTCTTGAATTTACTAAAAATAATCTTGTTCAAATTGTTGGGATTAAGGAAGCCAATATTGAAGTTGTAGAAGTGTCGACAGCTCCTGATGGAACTGCTGAGGGTACAGTCGTTGAACAGAGTCCAAAAGCGGGTGAAAAGGTTGATTTGACTAAGACGCGTGTCAAGATTTCAATCTACAAACCAAAAACACCACCGTCAACGTCATCATCAGCACCATCCCAACGTGGAAACCAAGGTTCTGCCACAACACCAAGTCAGGGGAACCAACAAGGAAATCAACGAGGGAATACACCTGCTACTACTCAATCAAGTAGTGAAGGCAACCATGAAAATTCTCGTGATTAAACGAATCTTTGTCATGATTTCATGGCAAAGATTTTTTTTGACTCCAGATTTGTGATAAAATAGAAGGAGTTGATAAGAGGAGGAAAGCATGGAAGAATCAAGAGAATTAAATGCCGTTATTGATGTGATTATGTTAGCGGGGACTATTCTCCTTAAAAGTGGCTCAGAAATCCATCGTGTAGAGGATACCATGATTCGTATTGCGCATTCGCAGGGGATTGTGGATTGTAATGTTCTTGCCATGCCTGCCGCTATCTTTTTCTCGATTGAAAATACCAATATTTCGCGTATGAAGCGCGTGACCTCCTCTTCTTATAACATCGAAAAAGTCTGCGATGTCAACCAGATTTCTCGTCAACTGGTTGGGGGGCAAATTGATTTAGAGACAGCCTTCAAGCAATTGAAGGCCTTGCAAGCCCAACCTCTTCCTTATACTAAGTTGCAGGTAACTTTGGCTGCGACCTTTAGTGCCCCTTTCTTTTCAGTTATGTTTAGTGGAAATATCTACGACGCACTCGGGGCAGGAGTGGCTACCTTATTTGGTTTTGCCTTTTCCCTCTATGTGGAAAAGTTTATCCGAATTCCCTTTGTGACAGCCTTTGCTGGAGCCTTTGTCTTTGGGATGATTGCCCAGTTTTGGGCTCGCTACACAGGCTTTCCCTCAACGGCAGATTTGATTATAGCTGGTGCGGTCATGCCTTTTGTACCAGGAATTGCCTTGACCAATGCGGTCCGTGATATTATGACTAACCACATAAACTCTGGTATGAGTAAGATGTTTGAATCCCTGCTCATTACCCTTGCTTTAGGGGCAGGAACTTCTGTCGCCTTGGTATTGATGAATTAATATGACACTAACAACCTTTTTATTACAAGCAGTAGCAAGTCTTCTTGCCATTATTACCTTTCTAATCGTACTCAATGTGCAACGCTCTATGCTCTTACCTGGAGGGATTTTGGGCATGGCTGTCTGGCTAATCTATCTTTTGCTCAAAGAACCGACCAATGTTATTGTGGCTACTTTTATTGCAGCCATTATCGGTTCTTGTGTCAGCCAGATTTTAAGTATTCTTTATAAGACACCTGCTGTGGTCTTTATCTTAGCCATCTTGGCACCTCTAGTTCCGGGTTATCTTTCTTATCGGACAACAGCCTTTTTTGTGACGGGAGATTACAGTCACGCCATTGCCAGTGCAACCTTGGTTGTTATGTTGGCTTTGGTGATTTCCATTGGAATGGCTAGCGGAACAGTGATTCTCAGACTGTATCATTATATAAAAACACATTGAGTATTGGGGAATTTACAGAAATAAAAGAATTTTCTGAAAAATGAGACAAATGCATTGACAACGCTTTCTATATGTGCTATTCTATATATAGAAAGGAGGAAAAATCATGAAAAAATCACTATTTTCCTTATTGTCTGTAAGTCTACTGACTTTGTTGTTTATCCCAGTCATGGTTTCTAGTTCGAGCTCAGAGTTTCAAAGTGGATTGCAAGAGAATCAGTTGATTGCTGAGAAGGTTAGTAAAACACTTGACAAGACATTTGATAAGAATATCAGAGAAATTCCGACTAGTCAGTTTTATCAAGAATTTGTAGATGAGATGGGAAGGACTTACTCAGGAAATTTAATCCTCCAGGAACTGATAACTGAGAATGGGGCTTATAAAGCTACTTATGTTGGTGAACTCTATAGCAACTAATCATTATTTAAAACTGTGACGAATAAGAGGCTTGGTTTGGTGAATCAAGTCTTTTTTCTCTCTTTTACTGCCATTTGTGATAAAATAGTATAGAACGATTTTTTACAATGAATGATAAAACAGAGGTAAATATGACAATCGGTATTGATAAGATTGGTTTTGCGACCAGTCAATATGTCTTGAAATTACAAGACTTAGCAGAAGCGAGGGGAATTGACCCTGAAAAATTAAGCAAAGGACTCTTACTCAAGGAATTGAGTATTGCGCCCCTAACTGAGGATATCGTGACCCTGGCAGCCAGTGCAAGTGATTCTATTTTAACGGAGCAAGAGAGACAAGAAATTGACATGGTCATTGTGGCGACTGAGTCAGGAATTGACCAGAGTAAGGCTGCAGCCGTCTTTGTGCATGGCTTGCTGGGCATCCAGCCCTTTGCTCGTAGTTTCGAGATTAAAGAAGCCTGCTATGGAGCGACAGCGGCCCTTCATTATGCCAAATTGCATGTGGAAAATTCTCCAGAGTCCAAGGTCTTGGTCATTGCCAGTGATATTGCCAAATACGGTATTGAAACTCCAGGAGAACCCACTCAGGGTGCTGGAAGTGTGGCCATGTTGATTACACAAAATCCACGCATTATGGCCTTTAATAATGACAATGTGGCTCAGACTCGTGACATCATGGATTTCTGGCGACCAAATTACTCAACAACTCCTTATGTAAATGGTGTCTATTCTACCCAACAATATCTAGATAGTTTGAAAACGACTTGGCTTGAATACCAAAAACGCTACCAGCTTACTTTGGATGATTTTGCAGCTGTTTGCTTCCACTTGCCTTATCCTAAATTGGCGCTAAAAGGTTTGAAAAAAATTATGGATAAGAGCCTACCTCAAGAGAAAAAAGACCTCTTGCAAAAGAATTTTGACCAGTCTATTCTCTACAGTCAAAAGGTGGGGAATATCTATACAGGTTCCCTTTTCCTTGGACTTTTGTCTCTCTTGGAAAATACAGATAGCTTGAAAGCTGGGGATAAAATCGCCCTTTATAGTTACGGAAGTGGAGCTGTAGCTGAGTTCTTCAGTGGTGAATTGGTTGAAGGATATGAAGCTTATTTGGATAAAGACCGCTTGAACAAGCTCAACCAACGAATTGCCCTATCCGTTGCTGACTATGAAAAAGTCTTCTTTGAGGAAGTAGAGTTGGATGAAACAAACTCTGCCCAGTTTGCTGGCTATGAAAATCAAGATTTTGCCTTGGTTGAAATTGTGGACCACCAACGCCGTTATAGCAAGGTTGAAAAATAATGAAGATAAGTTGGAATGGATTTTCTAAAAAATCATACCAAGAGCGCCTCGAGCTGTTAAAAGCTCAGGCGCTCCTTAGTCCTGAGAGACAAGCTAGTCTGGAGAAGGATGAACAGATGAGTGTGACTGTGGCAGACCAGCTGAGTGAGAATGTAGTGGGAACTTTTTCTCTGCCTTATTCACTGGTTCCAGAGGTCCTTGTCAACGGTCAGGAATACACAGTTCCCTATGTGACAGAAGAACCGTCCGTGGTTGCTGCGGCCAGCTATGCCAGTAAAATCATCAAGCGTGCAGGTGGTTTTACTGCGCAAGTCCATGAGCGCCAAATGATTGGGCAGGTAGCCCTTTATCAAGTTGCTGATCCAGATTTAGCGCAAGTGCAGATTGTCAGCAAGAAAGTAGAACTCTTGGAACTTGCCAATCAAGCTTATCCTTCTATAGTCAAACGTGGAGGTGGGGCGCGTGATTTACATGTAGAACAGCTCAAAAACGAAACAGACTTTCTAGTCGTTTATCTTCATGTCGATACCCAGGAAGCCATGGGAGCCAATATGCTCAACACCATGCTGGAAGCCTTGAAGCCAGTCTTAGAAGAACTCAGTCAGGGACAGAGTCTTATGGGGATCCTGTCCAACTACGCGACCGATTCTCTGGTGACGGCAAGCTGTCGCCTCGCCTTTCGCTACTTGAGTCGCCAAAAGGATCAAGGACGAGAGATTGCGGAGAAAATTGCTTTAGCTAGTCAGTTTGCGCAGGCTGATCCTTATCGAGCCGCTACCCACAATAAAGGGATTTTTAACGGTATTGATGCTATTTTGATTGCTACTGGAAATGACTGGCGTGCTATTGAGGCAGGAGCACATGCTTTTGCCAGTCGAAATGGACGCTATCAAGGTCTTAGTCAATGGACACTGGACATGGAAAGAGAAGAATTGCTCGGTGAGATGACCCTGCCTATGCCTGTAGCGACCAAGGGTGGCTCTATCGGTCTCAACCCTCGTGTAGCCCTCAGTCACGAACTACTGGGAAATCCTTCTGCCAAAGAATTAGCCCAGATTATCGTGTCTATCGGGCTTGCCCAAAATTTTGCGGCCCTGAAAGCCTTGGTGAGTACAGGGATTCAGCAAGGCCACATGAAATTGCAGGCCAAATCCTTAGCTCTCCTAGCAGGAGCCAGTGAATCCGAGGTAGCTCCCCTAGTCGAGCGCCTCATCGCAGAGAAAACCTTTAACTTAGAGACTGCCCAGCGCTATCTAGAAAACTTAAGATCATGAAAAAACTCAGACCGATCGGTCTGAGTTTTCTTGTGCTTATACTCTTCGAAAATCAAATTCAAACCACGTCAGCTTCGCCTTGCCGTACTCAAGTACAGCCTGTGGCTAGCTTCCTAGTTTGCTCTTTGATTTTCATTGAGTATTAAATACTTTTTCCAGGCAATAGAGTAACTGGTAAGAAGTAACCGGTTGTTGCGACTTCCTTGCCTTCGATCTTCTGTAAGAGAAGGTCAACAGTGAGTTGGGCAATCTCTTTCAAGGGTTGCTTGATAGTAGCCAATTGAGGGTAGTAATTTTCGATAAAGTAGGTACCATCATAGCCGATGACTTTAAGCTCTTCAGGGACAGAAATGCCCAGTTCTTGAGCAATTTTAATGACTAGAATAGCTGTTAAGTCATCTGAAGCAAAAATGGCATCTGGTTTTTGTCGAGTTAAGATATTCTTGATTTCCATTTCTTTTCTGACAGGAGAAAAGTCACTGGAAACATTGATAATAGGTGCTTTCGGGAGAACAGAGGCAAAGCCAGCGTGGCGTAGCCCAGTTGGCGAATTGGAATTGTCATTCCCTGTAATCATGATGATAGACTGGGCACCTGTCTTAACCAAGGTCTGGGCAGCAAGAACCCCACCAGCATAGTTGTCAGAGGAGACGACAGGAATATCTGGTGACAGATTTCGGTCAAAGGAAATAATTGGTGCCGTCACGCGATTGTAGTCTTCGATTCCCAAGTTGTGACTACCAGAAATGATGCCGTCCACCTGATTGGCTTCCAACATTTCGATGTATTCGCGTTCCTTCTCAGAATCGTGCTCGCTGTTGCAAATGATGGTCTTATAACCATTTTTGAAGAGTTGGTGTTCCAGCTTATCAATCAATTCTGCATAGAAAACGTTAGAAATATTGGGGAAAATCAAACCGATTAACTTGGCTGACTTCCCTTGCAGACTACGAGCTAGGTTGTTGGGTTTGTAGCCCAATTCTCGCATGGCTTCATTGACTTTTTGAATGGTTTTCTCAGATAGATACCCTTTTTTATTGATAACCCGAGAAACGGTAGTAGGACTGACGCCTGCAAGTTTGGCGACATCAGTTAGTTTTGCGACCATAATCTAATTCATAGTAAGTTCCAGTTGGGTTTCCAGATCTAATCAGGATCCCATTTTGGTCCGCATGTGGGAAGACACGACCAGAAAATACTTTTTCTCCTTTATTGATGAAAATTTCAAAGACAGAGTTATCGATGAAAATCGTAGCAGTAGTAGCCTGGTTATCGATTGGGCAAGAACGTGTAGTTCCAAATTCTTGGGCATACTGTTCTCCAGCCTGGCTACGATCTACTGTCACTTGACCATTTACAAGGTCAAAGTTGATGGAAAGTCCCTTGCCTTCTTGATCAGCAAGTAAGACAATCTCGCTCTGGCTATTAGCTTCCAAGTTGAGTTCAAGTTCGTAAGTGTTCTTGGTTTGAGCACGGTTTGAGAAGGCTTCTTCAGATGCACGAAGGTCCTTGATAGCTGCGACTGGGTATTGGTAGAGTTTGCCGTCTTTGATAGTGAGTTCCTTGATCAAAGAGAAGGTTCCTTGGTGGTCAAAACGGTCAGATGGATATGAAACATCAGGCAAGCCAAGCCAGCTAATAGCTAGAGCACGTCCATCAGGAGCGTTGAAGGCTTGAGTTGCATAGGCTTCGAAACCATAGTCCATGTTTTGAAGTTGAGACACATCTACCATTTTGGCATTTTCAGGGTCAAAGGAAGCCCCAATTTTATACATATTTGGAAAGATATTATCGTAGTCTAGAACGTTCTTATCCAATCCTTGTGGGCAGTAGAGAAGGACAGGTTGTTCCCCTACAAAGACCAGATTTGGGCATTCCATCATGTAGGCAGTACGGTCGTTAGCAAAGTCAAGGTTACCAACGGCTTGCCAGTTTGTGTAGTCGTTGTCAACAGCCTTGTAGAGACGGACGAAGCCTTTTTTCTCCAAGTCCTGTCCACCGACGATAGCATAGTATTGGCCCTTGAAGTTAAAAATTTGCGGATCACGGAAGTGGTCAGTAGAGTCTGCTGGCTGGTCGATCAAGATCTTATCAATCTTTGTAATCTTGCCATCCTTATCCATCAAAGCTCCAATCTGGTAAGGGTGACGGATCCAGTTTTCATCACGAACATTTCCTGTATAAAATAGGAACAAGTTATCGCCAAATTGCATGGCAGAACCAGAGTAGGCACCGTGGCTATCTAATGGAGTATCAGGTAAAACTTTGACACCAGTTTCTGTGAAGTGAACCAAGTCCTCACTTTCCAATTGCACCCAAGATTTTAAACCATGGGCTGCACCAAACGGAAAGTTTTGATAAAAAACAATCCACTTCCCATCAAAGTAAGAAAAGCCATTTGGGTCATTGAGAAGTCCTGTTTTTGGCTCAACATGGTAATGAGTATGCCATGGAGATTGTGCCATATTTTCCTTTATATGTTGAATTTCTTCTTGCGTCCAATCTTGATAAAGTCTGTAACGACGCTCAGTAGTCCATTCCATTCTTTCATTCCTCCAAAAATCTTATCACTTTTAATAGTAACCGTTTTCGTAAAAAAAAGCAAGACTTTTATGTTAAAAAAGAGAAAAAACTGTCAAACGTTTGTCACAAAATAAATGCGGGAAAGCAATCAAATTTTCACGAAAATATGAAAGATAATGAAATTAAATCCTTTTTAAACAAGATTCCAAACTTATTTTTTTAAGAAATGCCTGCTAAAACAGTCAAAAACAATCAATCTATGGCGTGCCCACTAAGTGGATAGAATATTTTTTCTGCAAAACGCTTGACATATTTCTAAAACATGATAAAATAATAGTCGTAGGGCGAATAAAATCGCTTTCAAACAATAACAAAATTTTATATAAGGAGATTTTTGCAAATGAACAATCAGGAAATTGCAAAAAAAGTCATCGATGCCTTGGGCGGACGTGAAAATGTCAACAGTGTAGCTCACTGTGCGACTCGTCTTCGTGTCATGGTCAAAGATGAAGGAAAAATCAATAAAGAAGTGATTGAGAACTTGGAAAAAGTTCAAGGTGCTTTCTTTAACTCAGGTCAATACCAAATCATCTTTGGTACTGGTACAGTAAACAAAATGTACGATGAAGTTGTTGCGCTTGGTTTGCCAACATCATCTAAAGATGACATGAAAGCAGAAGCTGCGAAACAAGGGAACTGGTTCCAACGTGCTATCCGTACTTTCGGTGACGTTTTCGTTCCAATCATCCCAGTTATCGTAGCGACAGGTCTTTTCATGGGTGTTCGTGGTCTTTTCAACGCTCTTGAAATGCCACTTCCAGGTGACTTTGCAACTTACACTCAAATCTTGACAGATACAGCCTTTATCATCTTGCCAGGTTTGGTTGTGTGGTCAACCTTCCGTGTATTTGGTGGAAATCCTGCCGTTGGTATCGTTCTTGGTATGATGCTTGTTTCTGGCTCACTTCCAAACGCTTGGGCAGTCGCTTCAGGTGGTGAAGTAACAGCTATGAACTTCTTTGGTTTCATCCCTGTTGTTGGTTTGCAAGGTTCTGTTCTTCCAGCCTTCATCATCGGGGTTGTCGGAGCTAAATTTGAAAAAGCTGTCCGCAAGGTTGTTCCAGATGTCATTGACCTCTTGGTAACACCATTCGTGACACTTTTGGTCATGTCTATCCTTGGACTCTTTGTTATCGGACCAGTCTTCCACGTTGTTGAAAACTACATCCTTATTGGTACAAAAGCAATTCTTGGCTTGCCATTTGGTCTTGGTGGTTTCTTGATTGGTGGGGTTCACCAATTGATTGTCGTGTCAGGTGTGCACCACATCTTCAACTTGCTTGAAGTGCAATTGCTTGCTGCTGACCATGCTAATCCATTCAACGCGATCATCACTGCGGCTATGACAGCCCAAGGTGCTGCGACTGTTGCGGTTGGTGTTAAAACTAAAAATCCAAAACTGAAAACACTTGCTTTCCCAGCTGCTCTTTCTGCCTTCCTCGGTATTACAGAGCCTGCTATCTTCGGGGTGAACTTGCGTTTCCGTAAACCATTCTTCCTTTCATTGATTGCTGGTGCAATCGGTGGTGGATTGGCTTCAATCCTTGGACTTGCTGGTACTGGTAGTGGTATCACTATCATCCCTGGTACAATGCTTTATGCAGGTAATGGACAACTTCCACTATACCTTCTTATGGTAGCTGTATCATTTGCACTTGGTTTTGCTCTTACTTACATGTTTGGTTATGAGGATGAAAAAGAAGTTGCTACTGAAGTAGAGACAGAACGTTTGGTCCAAGAAGAAACAACTGGTAACATTCCAGCAACTCTTCGAAATGAAACACTTGTAACTCCTATCGTCGGTGATGTTGTCGCTCTTGCTGATGTTAATGATCCTGTTTTTTCAAGTGGAGCTATGGGACAAGGTATCGCTGTGAAACCAAGTCAAGGTGTGGTATATGCACCAGCTGATGCTGAAGTTTCAATCGCATTTCCAACAGGACACGCTTTTGGTTTGAAAACAACTGATGGTGCTGAAGTTTTGATCCACGTTGGTATTGACACTGTATCTATGAATGGTGACGGTTTTGAAGCAAAAGTTGCTCAAGGTGATAAGGTTAAAGCAGGCGATGTTCTTGGAACATTTGACTCAAACAAAATTGCTGCAGCTGGTCTTGATGATACAACAATGGTTATCGTTACAAATACAGCTGACTATGCTTCAGTAGCTCCAGTCGCAACAGGTTCAGTTGCTAAGGGGGATGCTGTGATCGAAGTGAAAATCTAATCAATCCTCTCTAATGTGAAAACGAACAAATGACATGTTTGTTCGTTTTTGCTTGAATGGTAAGATTTACAGAGGAAAATCTAAAAAATAGAGAAATTTAGACTTTCGAAATATGCTATAATAAAGAAAATAAAAACAAGAGGTTTATCATGACAAAATTATATGGAAGCTTGGAAGCGGGCGGTACAAAGTTTGTCTGTGCTGTCGGTGATGAAAACTTTAACGTTGTAGAAAAAACACAATTTCCAACAACAACTCCAATCGAAACAATCGATAAAACCATTGAGTTCTTCTCAAAATTCGACAACCTTGCTGGTCTTGCAGTTGGTTCATTTGGTCCGATTGATATTGACAAAAACTCAAAAACTTATGGCTTTATCACAACGACTCCAAAACCAAACTGGGCAAATGTGGACTTGCTTGGTGCCCTTCGTCGCGCCCTCAACGTGCCAATGTACTTTACTACAGATGTAAACAGCTCTGCTTATGGTGAAGTGGTTGCCCGTAACAATGCTGGTGGTCGTATCGAAAACTTGGTATACTACACAATCGGTACAGGTATCGGTGCAGGTGTCATCCAACGTGGCGAGTTTATCGGCGGTGTGGGTCATCCTGAAATGGGTCATTACTATGTGGCTAGACACCCAATGGATATTGAAAAAGAGTTTAAGGGTGTTTGTCCTTTCCATAAGGGATGTTTGGAAGGCTATGCAGCTGGTCCAAGTTTGGAAGCTCGTACAGGTGTACGTGGGGAAAATATTGAACTCAATAACCCTGTTTGGGATGTCCAAGCCTACTATATCGCTCAAGCTGCGGTCAATGCGACAGTGACTTTCCGCCCAGACGTGATTGTCTTTGGTGGAGGAGTCATGGCTCAACAACACATGCTGGACCGTGTCCGTGAGAAATTTACATCTCTTCTCAATGGTTACCTACCAGTACCAGATGTGCGTGATTACATTGTAACGCCAGCGGTAGCAGGAAATGGTTCTGCTACTCTTGGAAACTTTGTTCTTGCAAAAGAAGTTTCAAAATAAAGCACAAAATCCGCTTGGGAAACCAAACGGATTTTTTATGTGTCAAAGCATTTGCCAGAAGAAGTCGATAATATAGGTCAGACCGTAGGTATAAACCACGAGAGTAAAGGGCTTGGTCAGAATGATGATAATCATATAGCGTTTGAAGGTCATCTTGGTCAGGGCAGCCAGCATACAGAGAAAGTCAGCTGGACTAATGGGCCAAATCATCATAAAGATAAAGAAACGGTCAAAACGATTGCCCTTATCTAACCAACCGATATACTTGTCATAGGTGCGCTTGCTGACGACAGACTGGACAAAGGCAGCTCCATAGAGTCGCACCAGATAAAAGATAATGGCACAGCCAATCACGATGCCGATATAGTTGTAGATCGTACCGATGATGTGGCCGTAGATAAAGACGCCAGCCACCGAGGTCAAGGCTCCTGGAATGATAGGGACGACCGTTTGTAAAATCTGTAAAAAGATAAAGAGAGGTGGCCCCCAGATACCTGCCTGCTGGATAAAGGCAGAGAGGGTTTCCTTAGACTGTAAAATTCCAGCCTGATAAGCCCAAATACAGAAAATCAAACTCCCAACTCCACCGACAATCGATGAGATATTGATAACTTGCTGCAGAAGGGGAGAAACAGCTTTCATTTGTTTATCCTGTGACATGTAAACTCCTCATAGATAGTATAACTCTACTATACCATATTTTGGAGGAGAAAGGGGGAATGAGTCTTTTTACAATGGAAAGAGTGATGGAATTTGAGGCTAAACATGCTATAATAAAGGGAGCAGACAAGTAGCAAAGGAGAGAGTATGATACAGGTAAAACCAGAACTGGAGATAGAAAAACAACTGATCAACCAACTGGTGACTGGGGAAAGTCAATGGACTTACAGAGATGACCTTAAAACTGAAGAGCAATTATGGGAAAACTTCTTTGAAAAGCTAGCCCAGAACAATGTAGCTCTATTGGCAGATCATCCCTTGACAGAACAGGAAAAACGGCAGATAAAGAACCAATTGAACTTTGTTAGCTACTATGATGCAGCCAAGTGGTTGGTAGGCGAAAATGGCATTGCCAAGGTTGAGGTTCAGAGAGAAGATGCTAGTTTGGGGACTATCCGTTTATCCGTCATTTGGCGAGACAATATCGCAGCTGGTAAGTCTAGTTATGAGGTTGTCAACCAAGTCGAGAGAGATAAGATAAATCCTCAGGATCAAGACCGCAGGCTAGATGTGACCCTCTTGATCAATGGCCTTCCAATGATTCAGATCGAGCTTAAAAGTCCCCGAGTTGCTTTTTTAGATGCCTTTCATCAAATTAAAAAATATGACCGCGAAGGCAAGTTCCGTGGCATCTACTCTAGCTTACAGATGTTTGTTGTGACCAATAAGGTAGACACACGCTATATCGCTGCAGCTAGGGAGAATAAACTCAACAAGCAATTTCTAACCAAGTGGGTGGATAAGGACAACCAACCCATAACGAGCTTGACCAGTTTTGCCCACGAAGTTCTTTCTATCCCTCGTGCGCATCAGATGGTCATGCAGTACTCTGTCCTTGATGATAGTAAGAAGGCTCTTATCCTCTTGCGTCCCTACCAGATCCATGCCATCGAAGCAGTGCAAGAAGCTTCTCGCCAGCAAGCATCAGGCTATGTTTGGCATACGACAGGTTCAGGGAAGACTCTGACCTCTTATAAAGTAGCGCGGAATCTCCTCCAAATCCCGTCTATCCAAAAGACAATTTTTGTCGTTGACCGCAGAGACTTGGACCAACAGACCACTTCATCTTTTCTCTCTTATGCGACCAATGATGTCATTGATATTGATGAGACGGATAATACTCATGATTTGGTCAAGCGACTAGGAAGTAATGATAAGCGTGTGGTGGTAACGACCATCCAGAAAATTACTACCATGATGCGTAAGTTTGAGCAAGGTCTTTACCAACGAGATGCGGACAAAATCAAGGGTCTCCGAGTGGCCTTTGTCGTGGATGAATGCCACCGTGCCGTAACACCTCAAACACAAAAAGATATTAAGGGCTTTTTCCCACAGTCGCTTTGGTATGGTTTTACAGGCACACCTATTTTTAAGGAAAATAAACGCCAGCAAGTCGGCGATCTAGCCCAAACCACCCAGCAACAGTACGGTGACCGTCTCCATGAGTATACAGTCAAGGAAGCTATCCATGACGGAGCAGTTTTAGGCTTTAAGGTAGATTATCGCAATACCCTCATCACGGATAAATCTGAAAATGACATACCAGATACTGTCTACGAGGATGAGGAACATATGCTGGAAGTCTTGGATGCCATTATCAATAAATCTCGTCAACAGCTAGGCTTCCAAAAAGGAGTAGGTAAGACCTATAATGCTATACTGACCGTCAAGTCAATCCCTCAAGCCCAAGCCTACTATGACCTTCTCAAAAGAGTCAAGGCTGGTCAGACACGGGTCAAGGTATCTGAGAGGGTCAAGATGATTCTTCCAGACTTTCCAAAGGCGACCATCACCTACTCCGTTACGGAGAATGAAGAAGACTCAAGAGCCAACCAAGATCATATGAAACAGGTCTTAGAGGACTATAACCAAGAGTTTGATACTCACTTTACTATGGCGGATCTTCGTGGCTTTAATACGGATGTCAATAACCGCCTAGCTCGAAAGCAGGACAAATACCTCTATCGCAATGAACAGTTGGACTTGGTTATCGTGGTCAATCGTCTCTTAACAGGATTTGATGCCCCTTGTCTGTCAACTCTCTTTATCGACCGCAAGTCTATGCAACCGCAGGACTTGATTCAGGCTTTTAGTCGAACCAATCGAATATTTGATAGCAGTAAGACCTACGGTCATATCATCACCTTCCAAAAGCCCCTAGCCTTTAAGGAAGCCGTAGATAATGCCCTCAAGCTCTACTCAAATGGTGGTGAAAACGAGGTCCTAGCTCCGAGTTGGGAAGAGGAGAAGAGAAACTTTTTGAGGAGTTGCAGTGATTTCAAAAATCTTGCTACTGATGACTATGTGAATGGTCTAGATTTCGAGCAAGTCTCTACGCCTGAGTTGAGGAAACTAGCTAAAACCTATCAATCCTTTGATAAATATCTAGCCTCTATCCGAGTGTATAAAGAGTATGATGAGGAAGAGCTTTACAGTCAGACAGGACTTGATGGAGAAAAGTTGGAAAGGTATCTGGGTCTTTATCGAAATGTCCTTGCTGAATTAAAAAGCCGAGTAGAGGATGATGACGATGGTGAACCACTTGATATCCACTATGAACTGGAGTCTATCCAAGTGGACGAAATTAACTATGCCTATATCTTGACCTTGATCCAAAGCCTGATTGAGCAAGGTCAGAGTCAAGAAAAGAACCTAAGCGCTCAAGATAGGGAAGCCGTGGATAACTATATTCAGAGTCTTGAGAAGATCAATCCAAATCTTGCCCAGATTATCACTGAACTGTGGAGAGAGGTACAAGAACATCCAGAAAGCTATCGTGGTCAGTCTATCGCAAATATCTTGGATCAGATGATTGAGGCTGTCATCCAACAACATATCCAAGTCTTTAGCAAGCGCTGGTATGTCGGCGAAGATGAACTCCGTTACTATGTCGAACACTACCGTAAGGGAGCTAAAAAACAACTAGGAGAAAGCCAGTTGACTAAGAGCCAGCGCTATCAGGACTATAAGTTAGAGGTGGCGGATGCCCTCAATCCTCTCCTCTATAAAAAACAAATCAAGGAAGCCTATACCCAGCTAGTAGAGTATGTCATTGAGCCATTGAGGGTTGGGAGGTAAGGGGATAAATTATGGATAAATTGTTAGATAGTTTGCAAAATGTGTTTGGTAATAGATTTCTGGAATATTTTATGGAACAAGACAAGAAACATAAATATTTACAATTGGATGACTATCAAAAAGTAATTCAGAAATTTATTGAGGATGAACAGTTCTTTCGAACTAACTATTATAGTGGGAACCATGTTCATTTCACTCGTTTTCTGCTTGTTAGCATTGAGAAATTTAAAAATAATGATAGAACAATCGATTTTACAGAGTTAGATCATAAAGGTAAATTGATTTGGCAATTGGAACATATTATACCTCAAAGTGATTTTGAACTGGGAGATTCTGACAAGAATAAATTAGGGAATTTAACTTTATTATATAGAGATATAAATGTAAAAATTTCAAACGAAAATTTTGAAGAAAAAAAGAAAGTCTTACATGAAGAAGATGAGTCAAAGTTTTACATTAATGAAGTTTTTAGAAGAAATAATTTTAAGAAATCTGATATTGATAAGAGATCAAGTGATTTAAAAAATGATTTAGTTGATATTATTAATAATCATTTTGATGCTTATTGTGAAAAAGTGTTGAAAATAAAGAATATGGAGCTAAATAATGAGTAACAATAGTGTAAATGGGAGAATCTATCATTATGAAAATAATAAGAACATTTTTAAAGGGTTAGATGAAAATCAACAAATTATTAAACTAAAAGAATTTGTCAATAAATATTTTGTATCTAAAAATCTTGTCATATTCATAGGTTCAGGATGTTCATCGGGTGCAATTCCACTTATGTCAAAAACGATGAGTGATATTTTAGAGAATAATAAAAATGTTTATGAAAAAGTTAAAGAGTTTTTAAATATTAAAGATTTGAGTTATCTTATTAGAAATTTGGAATTATGTAAAAAGTGGCTAGAGAAAAATAAAAAAGACAATGAAATTAAAATAATTAATGATATATTGGAAAAAGCAGAAGGGAATTATAATAATATAGGTTCGTTTGTAAGTGCTCTGTCCGAGGAACAACTGAATTCGATAGATAAACACTTTTATAAAAGTTTCTCCGATATTGAAAGTTTACTCAACTGGTTACAGAGTGGTTTAAGTTTTCAACCAAGTAATGATGATTTAAAATCAGTAATTAGTATCTTGAAAAGTGAGTTTTTAAAAACTATACCAGCTCTGGATGATGATAAATATAAAGATAGTGAAACAATAAATACTTATCATAAATTTTATCAATCTGTTTTTAAATATAGAACTGAGTTGAGTAATAAAATCAACATAGTGACAACGAACTACGATTTGTTTAATGAATATTCATTAGAAAGCAACCGCATTGTTTATTCAACAGGTTTTGAAAATAGTTTATACAGAAATTTTAATGTGAATTCATTTAAGCAAAGGTTAGTAGACGATACAAATAGATATAAGGATGTATGGCAGCCCACTTCTAAAGAAGCTAATTTATTAAAAATACATGGTTCAATCAATTGGACTTCTGATGAAAGTGGGAAATTAATCCAAAAGGATCTTTTTAAACAGAGCGATGAAGAAATTATTATTTATCCAACAATGTTAAAGCATAGACAAACTGCACAAGCTCCATATTCAGAACTATTTAGAGAGTTTGCAAATGTACTTCAAGTTCCAAATACAGTCCTTATTGTTATGGGATATGGTTTTCCTGACGAGCATATTAATAACATCATTTCTCAAAATCTAAAACATCAAGATTTTACTTTGATTGTTTTTGGTGATACATCAGAAGATAATATGAAGAAATTTTTTGATGAATTTAAGACTCAAGATGGATTTCATTTAATTGGAGGGGATACGTCTTGTGATGGAGTAAAAGCCCACTACTTTAACTATATTGTTGATGAAATCATAAATTATGTTCCAAAGGATGAATCAGGACAAAAGGGAGAAGATTCTCATGAATAGTATTGGGCGAGTAGTGTCAGTTTCATATGACAGATTGGTTTTTGAAGTAAGTGACTTTGAAAAATTAATTTATAATTTTAAAGGGGAAATTTATATCGCGCAAGGAGTTATAGATTATGTCACAATAAAAAGTCAATTTGGAGATAAATTTGTTTACCAAGTTGTTAGAGTGGAAGACAAGGAAATTAAAATTGTTAATGATGAAAAATCAAAGTTTGACTATGTAGGAAGATTTGAATGTGTTCCTGTAGGAATATTAGAAAACGACAAAATTAACTTTAATCTAAAGAAATATCCCTTTTTACAAGATAGAGTCTATTTATCAAGTGATGAGGATTTGCAGAAGGTGTTTTCTATTGAGAAAAGAGAAACATCAATTTTATTAGGAACTATCCAAGATAAATATGATGCACAAATAAATCTAAATAAATTAATTACTCATCATTCTGCTATTTTAGGTAATACTGGTTCAGGAAAATCTACCACAGTCAGAAAAATCATTAAAGAAATATCAACTAAAGAAACTAGTAATTTATATTTAAATATTTTTGATATTCACAATGAGTACTCGCAGATAGACGGTGTAAATAATATTGATGTATTGGAAGATTTTTCGATAAAAATAGAATCATTAGAACTACAAGATTGGTTGAATTTGATAAAACCATCAGAACTTGTGCAGTTGCCTGTAGTTCAAACAGCATTGAAATTGGCTAATTGTCTAACAGAAAATAAATTAGATAGAGAAAAATTAAGTTGTTTTATAGCCTATAACTTATATCATAATCAACAATCTGATGCTGTAGCTAAACGAACTAAAATTATTGGAATCCTACAGAATACAAGTATTGATACTACAATGTATGATGCTCGATTTGGTAACTTTAATGGCAGTACTGGTGAAACAACATTCAAATCTAATTTACAGAGTAAAATGTATGGAAGTCATTCGAAAATAACTAAAGAAATTGAGAATGCTAGATATACAATAAATAGTTTTGCAGACTTGTTTGAAGCTTTAAATTTTGTATTTCTCTTAGAAGAGTGTCAGGGGAATACTCAAGCAAGAGGGTATTCAGGAACCCTTGAAACTAGAATTAAACATATTCAATTAAGATATGGTAGCTTATTTAAAGCAAAAATAGATGAGAGCGATGAAGAGGAGAAACAATCAAAAATCACGGTATATAATGTTTCTGGCTTAGATGATGATTTATTGTTGTTTTTTACCACTTATATGTTAAAAAAAGAGTTCAAAAAGAGTTCTGAAAAAAAGATAAACGATAGGGATGTCAATTTATTTATTTTTGAAGAAGCACACAGATATATATCAAAATTAAACGAAAATAGTCTATTTGGTGAAGTTGAAGTCTTTAAAAAGATAGCTCGTGAGGGTAGGAAATTTGGTTGTTTCTTGATGTTATCTAGCCAGCGTCCTAGTGAGTTATCGTCAACTGTTCTTTCTCAATGTAATAATTATTTAATTCATCGAATTAAAAATAATGTTGACTTAGAATATCTTTTAAAAACTATTCCTTGTATAAATAAAAATCAGTTAACAAGGTTTTCTTATTTACCGACTGGAACAGCATTTATAGTAGGTGAGTTATATCCTATCCCTGTTGAAGTAGCTGTTGATGGAGAGGATGAAAAAGATATTACAGTTACTCCACAAGTGAAATTTGAAGGCAAATGAAACCAGTTAAGATTAATTCATTTATAGCATTAGATGGGAGAATGAATGAAAAATCATAAAGAACAATTTCCTATAATAAGATTTCACACCTACCGTGATGAATGGAAACAACATAAGTTAGGAGAAGTATTTGAACAAACTGTTGAATATGTCGATCCTTATGAACAAAATTTAGAATTATGGAGCGTGACTGTTGAAAGTGGACTAACACCAAAAGAGGAGAGATACAACAGAGAATTTTTAGTAAAAAAGAGTGATAAATTTAAAAAGTTATATCCAGAGGAAATTGTTTATAATCCGATGAATATTACTATTGGAGCTGTAGGATTCAATAATGCTGGTAAAAAGGTTGCTGTCTCTGGATATTATGTGACGATGAAAATGAAATCGAAGTTTTCTAATAAATTTTTCTCGGCATGGTTGAGTTGTCCTAAAGCGATTAGACTATACAAAATTTATTCAACTGGTTCTTTAATTGAGCGACAGAGAGTACAATTTCCTACTTTATCAGATATTAAAGACTATTTCCCTACATTTGACGAACAATCCGCCATTGGTTCCCTTTTCCGTACCCTCGACGACCTTCTGTCTAGCTACAAGGATAATCTCACCAACTACCAAGCTCTCAAGGCGACCATGCTTTCCAAGATGTTTCCCAAAGCTGGACAGACAGTTCCTGAGATTCGTTTGAATGGATTTGAAGAGGACTGGGAAAGGAAGAGTTTATCAGAGGTTTGTACTATTAATTCTGGTAGAGACTATAAACATTTAAAGAATGGGGACATTCCTGTATATGGAACTGGTGGTTACATGCTTTCTGTAAATGAAAAATTATCTGATGAGGACGCTATAGGTATTGGAAGAAAAGGAACTATAGATAAACCATATTTATTATCAGCACCTTTTTGGACAGTAGATACTTTATTTTATGTTATATGTAAAGTAGGATATGACTTGAATTATCTTTTCTTAATTTTTCAAAAAATTCGTTGGAAGAAATTTGACGAATCTACAGGTGTTCCAAGTTTGTCTAAAAAAACTATTGAAAAAGTGGTTTCAAAATTTCCATCTTATGAGGAACAATGCGCTATTGGCCTCTATTTCTCAGACCTCGATAACCTCATCAACTATTACCAAGAAAAAATTTCTCAATTGGAAACACTCAAAAAGAAACTATTGCAGGATATGTTTATTTAAGGAGGAATCATGAATAGCCCTATTAATGAATTAATTAAAAGGATAGAATCTGAAAGGGTCAGACTTAATGATGATTTTTACAGATTGCCTGATTATGAAAAAGAAGGGAAAAAGACTTCATATAATACTGTAGATAATTACTTTTTATTACTCATTGATTTGATTAAAAGAGAATTAAATGATGTTTTTTTATCTGATGATGTAACAGAAAAGTATAAAAGACTTCGTGATAATTGGTTAGAAAGCATATACTATTGTTTTGGTAGTGACAATTATTATTATGAATCACAGTTACCGCAAATTATAGAGAATTTTAAAATAATTAAACTTTTCTCTTTTATTTCGAGAGTAAAATCAACGACTATAATTATTGGAGCTAATGGTTCAGGGAAATCAAGTCTTATTAATGAATTGAGGAAAAATAATATAAATGAGATATTTATTTTGCCTGCTCAAAAATTATTATATTTTGTTTCCACTATTCATAATCGTAATGAAATTACTAAAGAAAAATATATTCAAGATTTAAAAGAAGTAGATATTAAATATGATACAATTGATTTACAAACCTTACAAATTGAAAAGGATTTTTCAAATACTTTTACTAAACTAATAACATTTTTGATAAAGAATTATGCTAAGATAGCGACTGATAAATCGAGAGGGGTGGACGGGTTATCTATAGCTTTATGGGATAGAGTAGAACAAATATGGAATAAAATTTTTCCTGAAATATCATTTCATCTTGAGCCTGATAATCGAGTTGTTGAAGTTGAAAAAAACGGCTCTAAATATAGTATAAATGGGCTTAGTGATGGGGAACGTTGTATATTATTTTATATAGGTAATGTACTTCTTGCTCCGGAAGATAGTTACATCATTGTTGATGAACCAGAAACATTTTTAAATGCTGCTATCTATAATGAGTTATGGGATTTACTGATATTAGAACGACCTGATTGTCAATTTATTTTTGCTTCACATAATATGGACTTTGTTCAATCAAGAACAAATGCAAGTTACATGTGGTGCAAGAAATTTGAAACACCTTATAATTTAGATTATCAGATATTGGAAGAATCACAGGAAATGCCTTTCTCATTATTAACCGAAGTATCTGGTACAAAGAAGCCGATTTTATTTTGTGAAGGAACTAAAACTAGTATAGACTATCAGATTTATTCCAAATTATTTAGCGATTTTTGTTTTGTAAAACCAGTCCAGGGACATAAACAAGTTATTCAATACACAAAAGCTTATAATAAATTAAAGGAATTATATGGTAATATAGCTTACGGCATTATTGATTATGACTGGATGGATGAGGCAAGAATCCAAAACTATAAAAAGAAAAATATTTTTGTGATTCCTTTTAATGAGATAGAGATGCTTTTGATAGATGAAGAAATAGTGAAGTTTGTTCTAGGGGATGATGAACAGGATAAAACGCAAAAATGTAATAAACTAAAAGACGCTGTTATTAGTTCGTGTACAACAAATAAAGATAAGATAATACGAATTGCCTTGAAAAAGAAACTTGATGAATTTATGGAAGGGCATTTGATAGAAACAAGAGAACCAACCGAGGATGAAGCACGGATATTTTTAGAAAATTTATCAGAAAAATTTGATATAACTGTAACATTAGAAAATATAACTAAAATTGTGGAAGATAGCATAGCATCTTCAGATTTTTCGACAATTTTAAAGATTTGTAACTTGAAAAATGAAATAATTGGTTCCAAAGAAATTAAAGAAATAGTTTCTAACTTAAAAGAAAAAGCTTTAAGTAGTATCGCAATGAATAATGATTTACAGATTACATTACGTCATAAATACTTTGAAGAATTAGAAGTAAAACTATTGAACAAATAGATAGATTTTTGAATTAATAAAAAAGAAAGAAACATTATGGAAACAACACAAACGTCCCAGTCGCTCTACCAAGCCCTGTGGAACTCAGCGGATGTTCTCCGCTCTAAGATGGATGCCAATGACTACAAGTCCTATCTTTTGGGTATGGTCTTTTATAAGTACCTGTCAGATAAGATGCTCTTTTTCGTGGCGGAGACTATGGAGGAGGGGAGTGAAAGTCTAGAGGCTGCCCTTGAGGTCTATCGCAATTACTATGAGGATGCGGACACCCATGAGGATCTTCTTGCAGTCATGAAGGACGAACTCAACTATAGTATCAAGCCTGAGTTAACCTTTACGGCTCTAGTAGCACGTATCAATGAGGGGACTTTCCAGTTGGAAGATTTGGCTCAGGGCTTTCGTGATATTGAGCAGAGTGATGAACTCTATGAAAATCTCTTTGAAGATATTGACCTCTATTCCAAAAAGCTAGGGGCGACTCCGCAAAAGCAAAACCAAACGGTGTCGGCGGTCATGAAGGAGTTGGCTGTGCTAGATGTGGCTGGTCATGCTGGTGATATGCTAGGAGATGCTTATGAGTATCTGATTGGTCAGTTTGCGACTGACTCGGGTAAGAAGGCTGGTGAGTTCTATACACCTCAGCCTGTTGCCAAACTCATGACTCAGATTGCCTTTTTGGGTCGTGAGGATCAGCTAGGCTTTACCATTTATGATGCGACTATGGGGTCTGGCTCTCTCTTACTCAATGCCAAGAAATATTCTCACAAACCACAGACAGTGGTCTACTTTGGTCAGGAGCTCAATACCTCGACCTATAACTTGGCTCGGATGAACATGATTCTACACGGTGTTCCAGTTGAAAATCAATTTCTCCACAATGCAGATACACTAGATGAAGACTGGCCGACTCAAGAGCCGACCAACTTTGACGGGGTTCTCATGAACCCTCCATACTCTGCCAAGTGGTCAGCAAGCTCTGGCTTTATGGCGGATCCTCGTTTCTCTCCTTTTGGGAAACTGGCGCCCCAGTCCAAGGCTGACTTTGCCTTCCTCTTGCATGGTTACTACCACCTCAAACAGGATAATGGAGTTATGGCTATCGTCCTTCCCCACGGTGTTCTTTTCCGTGGAAATGCGGAAGGGATCATTCGTAAGGCCTTGTTAGAAGAAGGAGCTATTGATACAGTAATTGGTCTTCCTGCCAATATCTTCTTTAATACCAGCATTCCGACCACGGTTATTATTCTCAAAAAGAACCGTACCAATCGTGATGTCTACTTTATCGATGCTTCTAAGGAGTTTGATAAGGGGAAAAATCAGAATATCATGACGGATGCTCATATCGAGAAGATTTTAGAGGCATACAAGTCTCATGAGGAGATTGACAAGTTTGCCCATCTCGCAAGCTATGAAGAAATCGTCGAAAATGACTACAATCTCAATATCCCTCGCTATGTAGATACCTTTGAGGAAGAAGAAGTCGAGCCACTGACAGATATAGTCAGTAAGATCAACACGACAAATCAAGCAATCCAAAACCAAACCGCTTCCCTACTCGAAATGCTCGATCAACTACACGGAACCACACCAGAAGCCGATGCTGAACTTAAAGAGTTTTTGAAAGAGTTTGAAGGGTGATGGAGAAGATTGTTTAGCTCAGATTTAAGATAAAACTTTAGCTAGGCTGATATAGTTGTATTTTCTAACATTAGCGAGGAGGGGCTTTTTTCAAGCATGATAGAAGAGAGAACTGTGAAATTGTATAACGAGCTTAAAGATTTAATATGGTAGAATAGAGTGTATAGATTTTACTTGAAGCTTTGTTTAGAAAGGAAAACCATGACACCGACCTATGAAATTGATAATCCCAGATTCTCTTATCAGACCAAATTAGACCTATGGGAAACGGGATTTGGTTTACAAAAGGTAGATAATCTAGAGCCGTCTCCGTATATGAGAGAACTAGCAGAGCAAAATTCTCAAGGAAAGTTGACTTATCAAGAAGTTTATGATCAAGTAACGGCTTATCACCAAGAGATCGATGATAGCACAAGAGAAGCAGACCTTGTTGCCATGAGAATTGTGGAACTCTTGTCCTCTAATGCCTTTAAATTTGCTCCAACAACATTGAAATTGATTCATAGGGAGCTTTTCTTTGGCCTCCTGCCACAAGGCATTCCCTTGGGAGAATACCGCTCTTATAACATTACAAAAAGTGAGGCTGTTTTAAATGGAGACAGTGTCATTTATGATGATTTTCGCACGGTAGCAGATAGTTTGATCTATGATTTTCAGCAGGAAAGTCAATTTGACTATCGAGGAAAATCCGATATTGAAGTAGTGAAACATATTAAGACTTTTATTTCAGGTATTTGGCAGATACATCCTTTTGGAGAAGGAAATACTCGAACCATAACAGTATTTTTGATTAAGTACCTTAGAACTATGGGATTTCAAGTAGACAATAAACCCTTCCAAGAAAATGCAAAGTATTTTCGAGATGCTCTTGTTCTAGATAATGCGAAGCTATTCCAGAAAAAAACAGAATATTTGGAACGATTTTTTGAAAATCTCTTATTAGCTGGGCAACATGATTTAGAAATAGACTAAGTGATGAACGATTTATTGTACATTTTGAGTTAGAAATTATTCCCCCTTTTGAGGATGGAAATGTTCGTGTGGGGCGGACGGGTTAGAGTCTTATCTTGAAGAGCATTACCAGATAATAACTGCAGTTGCACAAGAACTAACAGGTTTGAGTGCGGCAACCATGCGTCGTTATCTCCAACTATTTGTAAACCAAGGTTTGTTAGAAAAATCGGGAACTACAAAAAACACTCTTTATTCGCTCATATTCCGCTCATAATTCGCTCATTTTTTCAAAAAATATATAGATCTAAAAGAAAGAGGGATAAGTGATGAAGAATAGTGCTATTGGGAGTAACTGGAAGGATGTCCGATCAGAACTCTTTACCAAGGAGGAAATACTTGAAAGTGATATGCGAGTGGCTATCATGAGCGAGTTGATTGAAGCCAGACATGAGCAAGGAATCAGCCAAAAAAAGCTAGAAGAACTTAGTGGAGTAAGTCAGCTTGTCATAGCTAGGATGGAAACAGGAAAAACTAGCCCTCAGTTGAATACGGTATTGAAAGTTTTAGCCAGTTTAGGAAAGACACTAGCAATCGTCCCACTTGAACAGGGGAAAAGTTGACTAGAATCAGCTATAGTCTTTTCTAATAACAAGCCATAGTCACTTATAAGAATTACTAATAACGCGTTTGACCAGTCTAACTGAAATATAGTTAAAAAACAAGCTACACAAAGGATTTGAGGCATTTGTCTCAAGTCTTTTTCTTTTGTTTAAAACAGAGGTATAGTTTCAAACTATATCAAAGCCTAATTTTTTACAATTATACAGATGATTTCTTTTCTGTTAAGATAGTTTCAACAACAAATTTTGGAGGACACATCATGTCAACTACAATCATCGGTTTCCCTCGTTTGGGCGAATTCCGCGAATTAAAATTTACAACTGAAAAATACTTTAGAAAAGAAATCTCAGAAGAAGAACTACTTGCAGCCGCAAAAGAATTGCGTGCTAAACACTGGAACATCGTCAAAGAAAAAGGCATCACTGAAATTCCATCAAATGACTTTTCTCACTATGACAACTTCCTAGATGCAGCTTTCCTTTTCAACGTGGTACCTGCTTCAGTTCAAAACTTGGACTTGTCTGATCTTGAGCGCTACTTCGCTTTGGGTCGTGGTTACCAAGGAGAAAAAGGAGACGTTCGCGCCCTTCCGATGAAGAAATGGTTCAACACCAACTACCACTACATCGTTCCTAAATTTGAAAAAGACACTCAAGTCAAACTTGCAGGTCACAAAATCTTTGATGAGTTCCAAGAAGCTCAAGAACTTGGTCTCAACACTCGTCCTGTCCTTGTAGGTCCATTCACTTTCCTTCAATTGTCAGACTTTGAAGAAGGCGTGAAAGCAGAAGACTTCGTAGACAGCTTAGTTGCTGCTTACCAAGAAGTTTTTGCAAAATTGGCTGAACTTGGTGCGACTCGCATCCAATTGGATGAAGCGGCTCTTGTAAAAGACTTGACAGCCGAAGAAAAAACTCTCTTCTTGAACCTCTACAACAAACTCTTGGCTGACAAAAAAGGTCTTGAAGTCTTGCTTCAAACTTACTTCGGAGACGTTCGTGACGTTTACGCTGACCTTGTAAACTTGCCAGTAGATGCTATCGGTCTTGATTTCGTTGAAGGTAAGAAAACTCTTGAATTGGTTAAAGGTGGTTTCCCAGCTGACAAGACTCTCTATGCAGGTATTGTCAATGGTAAAAACATCTGGCGCAACAACTACGAAAAGAGCTTGGCTGTTCTTGAACAAATTCCAGCTGAAAACATTGTATTGACAAGCTCATGCTCACTTCTTCATGTGCCATTTACAACAGCTAATGAAGAATTTGAACCAGCTATCTTGAACCACTTTGCTTTTGCAGTTGAAAAATTGGATGAGATTCGTGACTTGGATGCTATCCGCAATGGTCAAGGTGAAGAAGCACTTGCAGCCAACAAAGAACTCTTTGCGACTGAGCGTGTTGGTGAAAATGCTGAACTTCGTGCGCGTATCGCTGGATTGACGGACGCAGACTACACTCGTTTGCCAGCCTTTGCAGAACGTGAAGCTATCCAAGAAGAAGCTTTCAAACTTCCAGCTCTTCCAACAACAACTATCGGTTCATTCCCTCAAACTAAAGAAGTTCGTGCCAAACGTTTGGCTTACCGTAAAGGTGAATTGTCTCAAGAAGAGTACGACGCTTTCCTTGCTGAAACGATCGACGAATGGATCAAATGGCAAGAAGATATCGACTTTGATGTCCTTGTTCATGGTGAGTTTGAGCGTAATGACATGGTTGAGTACTTCGGTCAAAACTTGTCAGGTTACCTCTTCTCTAAAAATGGTTGGGTACAATCTTACGGTATGCGTGGGGTGAAACCACCAATCATCTGGGGTGATGTCACTCGTCTCAACCCTATCACTGTTAAATGGTCTAGCTATGCACAAAGCCGTACAAACAAACCTGTTAAAGGTATGTTGACTGGACCAGTTACCATCCTCAACTGGTCATTCCCTCGTGAAGACATCTCTATCAAGGATTCTACTCTTCAAATCGCCCTTGCCATCAAGGATGAGGTGCTTGACCTTGAAGCTGCTGGTGTGAAGATCATCCAAATCGATGAGGCTGCTCTTCGTGAGAAATTGCCACTCCGTCGTAGCGACTGGTACGAAGACTACCTTGACTGGGCTATTCCTGCCTTCCGCTTGGTACATTCAACAGTAGCGCCAGACACACAAATCCACACTCACATGTGTTACTCAGAATTTACAGATATCATCCCAGCTATCGACAACATGGATGCGGACGTTATCTCATTTGAGGCAAGTCGTTCAAACCTTGAAATCTTGGACGAACTCAAAGCGAAAAACTTCCAAACCGAAGTGGGACCTGGGGTTTACGATATCCACTCACCTCGTGTGCCAAATGAAGGCGAAATCGACCACACAATCGAAGCTATCCTTGCTAAAGTGCCAAGCAAGAAAGTTTGGATCAACCCTGACTGTGGTTTGAAAACACGTGGTATTCCAGAAACAAAAGAAAGCTTGATCCGCCTTGTTGAAGCAGCTAAAGCTGCGCGTGAGAAATTGTAAGATAGGATTTTTCAAGAAGCGCTGTTTGGTCAATCTGCCTGTTTCACTTAGATTCTAGGAATCCAGCTAACAAAAAAATCAACTAGAAAAGGATAATGACTATGTCACGCCAAACACCGTCACTCTCATTTGAAGTGTTCCCTCCCAACCCAGCCGTGGGTAATGATAACATTATTTCTGCTCTTCAAGATATGCAGGAGCTAGCGCCGCACTTTATCAGTGTAACTGCCAGCAATAATAAATTTAATATCAAGGAAACGACGGTCCGTTTGGCTGACTTTATCCAAAATGATTTGGCGATTCCGACCATTGCCCACTTGCCAGCTATCTATTTGACTAAGGATAAGGTAGCTGAAACGATTACTGACTTGGACAAGGTTGGGGTACAGAAAATCTTGGCTCTTCGTGGGGATATTATTCCTGATGTGGAACCACAAAAGGATTTCCGCTATGCAACGGACTTAATTGAGTTCATCAAGGAACAAGCCCCTCACTTTGATATTGTTGGTGCTTGTTATCCAGAAGGCCATCCAGATTCACCAAATCAGATTTCAGATATCCAAAATCTTAAGAAGAAAGTGGATGCAGGCTGTTCGAGCCTTGTAACTCAGCTTTTCTTTGACAATGAGCGCTTCTATGATTTCCAAGACAAGTGTATCTTGGCTGGGATTGATGTTCCTATTCATGCAGGGATTATGCCAATTCTGAATCGAAATCAGGCTCTCCGTCTCTTGAAGACTTGTGAGAATATCCATCTTCCACGCAAATTTAAAGCTATCTTAGACAAGTATGAGCATGACCCTGAGTCGCTCAGAGCAGCAGGACTTGCCTATGCAGTGGACCAAATCGTGGACTTGGTAACTCAGGATGTGGCTGGTGTGCATCTCTACACTATGAACAATGCAGAAACAGCAAAATACATCCACCAAGCAACCCATGCCTTGTTTAATCATCAGTCTTTAGGATAATAAAAAGCAAACCATTCTTCTCAGGTGAGGGGAATGGTTCCTTTTTAATGGTAAAGACCGCACTTTTTAAGAAAAATATGATAAAATAGACTCTGTACGTACTTGATACAAAGATGAGGGTATTTAGGTTGTAGAAGTTTGTTTAAAGTTGATTATTTTTTAAACAAAATCTGATAATGTGTGTCTCAAAAAACAGGAACGGAGTGAGTATTTAAAAGATATTTCACGCTATCGTGGTATCCTAGATGATAACAATATTATTATCTAAGACGGGATTTTTGAGAGTAAAATAGTTCGGGGAACTATTTTAGCCTGAGCATAGAAATGAAAAGGCGAAGTAATTAAAAATTACCATTGAAATTCCATTGGATTTCTAAAATCATCCACTGGATAATTTTACCTCCCGTCCGCACTATTTCAGGGAAATATCAAAAAACTACTTAATTGAATTTTGGCCTCATTTCTTAGGAAAAAAGATAAGCTTCCTAGCACTCATCGAGTGTGGCGTCACCTTCCTATTTTTCTACAGAAATGTTCGGCAAGCCGAACCGTCCAAAATATCTTGAGTAGTTGAACACGCCTACAACTCTGTGGAAAAAGATAAATCTGCCTAGGAGCAGTCGCTCCGTCGTTCGATTTCCTATTTTCCTTTGAGTTGCTTGACGGCTTAGTATCTTGATTTTTGTAGGCAAGACGTATAATATTATCAATCCAAAGGGGATTAAAATGACAAAACAAGTGTTTCAAACGACTTTTGCGGGTCGTGAGTTAATTGTAGAGACTGGTCAGGTTGCTAAGCAAGCGAATGGCGCAGTTGTCGTACGTTACGGTGAGTCAACTGTCTTGACTGCTGCCGTTATGTCTAAGAAGATGGCAACTGGAGATTTCTTCCCTCTTCAAGTCAACTACGAAGAAAAAATGTATGCGGCTGGGAAGTTTCCTGGTGGCTTTATGAAACGTGAAGGACGTCCTTCAACGGATGCGACTTTGACAGCGCGTTTGATTGACCGTCCAATCCGTCCTATGTTTGCGGAAGGTTTCCGTAATGAAGTGCAAGTGATTAACACTGTCCTTTCCTACGATAAAAATGCATCTGCACCAATGGCTGCTATGTTTGGTTCATCCTTGGCACTCTCTATTTCAGATATCCCATTTGACGGCCCAATTGCTGGGGTACAAGTGGGCTATGTAGATGGTCAAATCATCATCAACCCTACGCAAGAACAAGCAGAGCAATCTCTCCTTGAATTGACAGTAGCTGGTACCAAACACGCCATCAACATGGTAGAGTCTGGTGCTAAAGAATTGTCAGAAGAAATCATGTTGGAAGCTCTCCTTAAAGGGCACGAAGCAGTTAAAGAATTGATTGCCTTCCAAGAAGAAATCGTTGCGGCTGTTGGTAAAGAAAAAGCAGAAGTAGAATTGCTTCATGTAGACGCTGAATTAAAGACTGAAATCATCGCAGCCTACAACAGTGACCTTCAAAAGGCAGTTCAAGTAGAAGAAAAATTGGCACGTGAAGCTGCAACTCAAGCAGTCAAAGACCAAGTAACTGCTGTTTACGAAGAAAAATATGCAGACCACGAAGAATTTGACCGTATCATGCGTGATGTGGCTGAAATCTTGGAACAAATGGAACACGCAGAAGTGCGCCGTTTGATCACAGAAGACAAGGTTCGTCCTGATGGTCGTAAGGTCGATGAAATTCGTCCTTTGGATGCGGTTGTCGACTTCCTTCCTCGTGTGCACGGTTCAGGTCTCTTTACTCGTGGGCAAACTCAAGCCCTTTCAGTTTTGACCTTGGCTCCAATGGGGGAAACTCAAATCATCGATGGTTTGGACCCAGAGTACAAGAAACGCTTTATGCACCACTATAACTTCCCACAATACTCTGTAGGGGAAACAGGTCGTTACGGTGCACCAGGTCGTCGTGAAATCGGTCACGGTGCTCTCGGTGAGCGTGCCCTTGCTCAAGTCTTGCCAAGCTTGGAGGAATTCCCATATGCTATCCGTTTGGTAGCTGAGGTCTTGGAATCAAACGGTTCTTCATCTCAGGCTTCTATCTGTGCGGGAACTCTTGCCCTTATGGCTGGTGGTGTGCCAATCAAGGCGCCAGTAGCAGGGATTGCCATGGGTCTCATCTCAGATGGAAATAACTACACAGTCTTGACCGATATCCAAGGTTTGGAAGACCACTTTGGAGACATGGACTTCAAGGTTGCAGGAACTCGTGACGGGATTACAGCCCTACAAATGGATATCAAGATCCAAGGGATTACTGCAGAAATCTTGACTGAGGCTCTTGCCCAAGCCAAGAAAGCTCGTTTTGAAATCCTTGATGTGATTGAAGCAACCATTCCAGAAGTTCGTCCAGAATTAGCTCCAACTGCACCGAAAATTGATACCATCAAGATTGATGTGGACAAGATTAAGATTGTCATCGGTAAAGGTGGAGAAACTATCGACAAGATTATCGCTGAAACAGGCGTTAAGATTGATATCGATGAAGAAGGAAATGTGTCTATCTACTCTAGCGACCAAGATGCTATTAACCGTGCCAAAGAAATCATTGCTGGTTTAGTCCGTGAAGCCAAAGTGGATGAAGTTTACCGTGCTAAAGTCGTTCGTATCGAGAAATTTGGTGCCTTTGTTAACCTCTTTGACAAGACAGATGCCCTTGTTCATATCTCTGAGATGGCTTGGACGCGTACCAATAATGTCGAAGACTTGGTAGCAATCGGGGATGAAGTTGATGTTAAGGTTATCAAGATTGATGAAAAAGGACGTGTGGATGCTTCTATGAAAGCCCTTCTTCCTCGTCCTCCAAAACCTGAACGTGATGAAAAAGGTGAAAAGTCTGAGCGTCCTCACCGACCACGTCATCACAAGGACCACAAACCTAAGAAAGAATTTACAGAAACACCAAAAGATTCAGAATAAGAAAAGGAGAAATGTATGGGATGGTGGCGCGAAACCATTGATATCGTAAAAGAAAATGATCCAGCGGCCCGCACCACTTTGGAGGTTTTGCTGACTTATCCAGGTGTCAAGGCCTTGGCGGCCCACCGTCTTTCGCATTTTCTCTGGAAGCATGGCTTCAAACTCTTGGCTCGTATGCACAGTCAGTTTTGGCGCTTTTGGACTCAGATTGAGATTCATCCAGGTGCCCAGATTGATTCAGGTGTCTTTATCGACCATGGTTCTGGCTTGGTGATTGGAGAGACAGCTATCGTTGAGACGGGAGTTCTCCTCTATCATGGGGTGACTCTTGGGGGAACAGGGAAAGACTGTGGAAAACGCCATCCTACCGTTCGCAAAGGAGCGCTTATATCTGCTCATGCCCAAGTCATTGGACCGGTGGAAATCGGCGAAAATGCTAAGGTGGGAGCAGCAGCAGTTGTTGTGGCAGACGTACCTAGTGATGTGACGGTTGTCGGTATTCCTGCTAAGATTGTCCGTGTACATGGTAAAAAGGATGAGCCGGTCATTCACGAAGTCGAAGAAAAACGAGAGTACTATGTCAATAAACTCGAACAGGCCAAAGAAGCCAGTCACAGATCGTCTGGGTTGTAGAGGATACCTATATGATTCAAGCAAGAAACAAGTTAAGCCAAGAGGAGCTATCTGAGGCGAAAAAACTAATTAACTGTTGCCAAAACTATGACGGTACCTATCGTGATCCCTATCTTTCTAACATGCTTAATTTTGACCCAAACATGCCCGCCTTTTTCCTTTATTATGAAAAAGGCGAACTTGTTGGTCTCTTAACTGTCTATGCAGATGATCAAGATGTGGAAGTGACGATACTGGTTCATCCAGCTCATCGCCGTCAGGGGATTGCGCGTGCATTGTTTACTAGTTTTGAGAGAGAAACGGCTACTTTTTCTATTCGTTCAGTGACTTTTCAGACAGAGCGTGTTTTTCTAGACCACCATCCTGATTTTGTTAGCAACTGGGGATTGGTCGAGGATGAAGAGACAGAAACTTGGTTAGGTAAGGATAGAAAACCTTATCCGTTAGCAAAGCTTTCCAATCTTGAAGTTTTGTTAGCAGATAGTTCGTATCAGGATCAAATTAGTCAGTTAAAATTTCAGGCATTCTCAGAGGAACATGAGTCTAGAGAGATTGTGGATAGATATATCGCTGAAGCTCTGAAGGATCCAGAAAGTCGCTTATATATTTTGTTAAAAGATGGTCAGGTTATTGGAACTTGCACGATTGATTTATCGAGCGATACGAATTACTTCTACGGTTTAGCAATATCGGAACCTGAACGTGGAAAAGGCTATGGAAGCTATTTAGCAAAATCCCTTGTCAACCAACTAATTGAGCAAAATGATAAGGAATTTCAGATTGCCGTGGAAGATAGCAATGTAGGTGCCAAACGTTTGTATGAAAAAATTGGCTTTGTCAAACAGACTCAGGTGGTTTATCTGAATGAGAAAGGAGCAAGGGATTCCGAAGTGTAGAGAGATTCGGACTGAAATTCAATTGAACTCTTAGTGATGAAATTAACTGTTCTTGGATTTTGGCTTTCCTGACTATTATTTTATGATTAAAATCTATGACACCATGTCTCGTGATTTGCGAGAATTTGTCCCGATTGAGGATGGCAAAGTCAAGATGTATGTTTGTGGGCCAACCGTGTATAACTATATCCACGTGGGGAATGCTCGTTCGACGGTGGCTTTTGATACCATTCGTCGCTATTTTGAGTATCGTGGGTACGAGGTTGCCTATATTTCCAATTTTACGGATGTGGATGATAAGATTATCAACCGTGCCAAGGAAGAAGGTATCACGCCTCAGGAGGTTGCGGACAAGTACATCGCTGCCTTTCGTGAGGATGTGACGACCTTGGGCGTCAAACCTGCGACTCGCCATCCTCGTGTGGTGGAGTTTATGGCTGACATCATCCGCTTTGTGGAAGACTTGATTGAAAAAGGTTTTGCTTATGAGAGCCAAGGAGATGTCTATTTCCGTGTGGAAAAATCTCATAACTATGCCAAGTTGGCCAATAAAACCTTGGAAGACTTGGAGCTAGGTGCTTCAGGTCGTACCGATGAAGAAACGGCACGTAAGGAAAATCCTGTAGACTTTGCCCTCTGGAAAGCTGCCAAGCCAGGCGAGATTTCTTGGGATAGTCCTTGGGGGTCTGGTCGTCCGGGCTGGCATATTGAGTGTTCGGTCATGTCAACAGAGATTTTAGGTGATACCATTGATATTCACGGTGGTGGAGCCGACCTAGAGTTTCCACACCACACCAATGAAATTGCCCAGTCTGAAGCTAAAACAGGCAAGACTTTTGCTAACTACTGGATGCATAATGGCTTTGTTAATATCGATAATGTCAAGATGTCCAAGTCTTTGGGGAACTTTATCACAGTGCACGATGCCCTCAAAACCCTCGATGGGCAAGTGATTCGTTTCTTCTTTGCGACTCAACACTACCGCAAGCCAATCAACTTTACGGAAAAAGCAGTGCGAGACGCTGAGACCAATCTCAAGTATCTGAAGAACACTTATGAACAACCATTCACTGGAACTGTAGATGCTCAAGAGTTGCAAGCCTTTAAAGACAAGTTTGTAGCAGCTATGGATGAGGATTTCAACTCTGCCAATGGTATCACAGTTGTCTTTGAAATGGCTAAGTGGATCAACTCTGGCAACTATAATGCAGCGGTTAAGAAAGCTCTTGCGGATATGTTGGAAGTCTTTGGGATTGTCTTTGTTGAGGAAGTTTTGGATGTAGAGATTGAAGACTTGATCCAAAAACGTCAAGAAGCGCGTGCTAATCGTGACTTTGCCATAGCGGACCAAATCCGTGACCAATTGGCAGAACAAGGGATTAAGCTACTTGACACCAAGGATGGAGTGAGGTGGACACGTGATTGATGTCAATCTCATTAACGGGATTGCGTTAGCTTTTGAGGGGGACGCGGTGTATTCCATGTATATTCGCCGTCACCTCATCCTCAAAGGCATGACCAAGCCCAATAAACTTCACCAAGAGGCGACCAAGTATGTCTCAGCCAAGGCTCAGGCTCGCCTGATTTCCCTTATGTTAGAGGAGCAAGTCCTGACGGAAAAAGAAGAAGAAATCTACAAACGTGGTCGTAATACCAATAGCCACACCAAGGCCAAAAATGCCGATGTGGTGACTTACCGTATGTCCACAGGTTTTGAAGCCGTGATGGGCTATCTCCATATGACTGAAAATCTGGAACGTCTTGAGAGCTTGATTTCGTGGTGCATCCAAAAAGTGGAGGGCTAGGACATGATGGCAAAAGAACTACAAGACTGGTTTCCTGAGGCTCAGATTTCAGACCAACCAGTAGAGAAAGAGGGTTATCTAACTCTTCCTTTAGCTTCTCAGCAGTGGATTTTGCTGGAGGAAGCTGGGCTCAGCGAGCGTGAGAAGCAGTTGATTTCTCTTTTGACCCAGCAGGAGCAGGCTCGTTCGCTCAATCCTTGGTATTCTTTTTTGATTGAGGGGAAGGGCCAGGCACCGCAAGCTTTTAAAAAGATTCAGCTTGTTTATTGCCATCTTTCCTATTTTCAGCAGGAAAATCTAGCTTCTTGGCTAGATATGATGCGGACCCTTTTTCCTAACTGTCAGACGGTGCTTCAGGTCGGAGCTCAGGATTATGTTTTCGTGCTGCAACAAGATAAGTACACTTCTGTACGAGCTATTTTAAGTGATACGATTGAAGCGGTTGAGTATGACTTTGGACTTCGTCTGTCAATCATGTTGGGTCAGGTTTGGTCTCAGACAGGCCATCAAGCCCTATCAGACTTAATCAAAGCTGAGCGCGATTTGTTCAAGACTTGGTGGCGTCAGGGTCATCAAGGTGTTCATACTTTTTCTCAGCTCTATCTTTGGAGTATGGGAGAAAGACTCGTGGACTTGAAGGCAATCAAGGAATGCCTGCACCAGATGATTTTGGATCAGGATCAAATTCAGGAAATCATTCTCTCCTTATGGGAAAATAGTGCAGTCCTAACTAAAACAGCACAACAGCTCTATCTACACCGCAATTCTCTCCAATACAAGATTGATAAATGGGAAGAATTGACAGGGCT
>JAGZLW010000058.1 GCA_018364455.1 Streptococcus mitis
TCTTGCGCCAGTGCCAGTATGTTTTAGAGGAAATTTCCCTAGAAGAAATTGAACTGCTCCACAATCAACCACTCCAGATTCATCGTCAGTTTGGTGATTTGACGGTAGGAATTAGCCATCATCTGCCTGATAAGAACTGGGGGCGAGAGTTGATTCATACTGGAGCGCAAGAGGATTTTGACCGCTTGGTGACCAATCCGCCTTGTGATATTGCTGTTTATGGTCATATTCACCAGCAGTTGCTTCGTTACGGGACTGGTGGGCAATTGATTGTCAATCCAGGTTCGATTGGCCAGCCTTTCTTTCTAGATGCTCAGTTGCGGAAGGACTTGCGGGCCCAGTATATGATTTTGGAGTTTGATGACAAGGGCTTGGTAGATATGAACTTCCGACGGGTAGACTACGATGTGGCAGCTGAATTGCAGCTGGCTAAAGATCTTAAACTTCCCTATTTTGAGGTTTACTATGAAAGTCTGGTCAATGGTATCCACCATACTCATCATCAGGAATTTCTGAGAGAATTGGCCCAGAAAGAGGGATATGATAGGGAGTTAGATGTCTGGTTGAAAAGTGGTAACGATTGACATTACAACTTAAAAGGGTATAATAATAGAAAAAGAAGAGTAGAGGCAGGCTAGCCTCGTAAAAAGGAGAAGAGGATGCAAATTCCAAGTAGATTTACCATTGCGACTCATATGCTGATAATTATCGCTCTCGAGGGGAAGGAAAGCAAGGTGACCAGTGATTTTCTGGCTGCTAGTGTCGGGGTCAATCCTGTCATTATCAGAAAAACCTTGTCCCAGTTGAAGAAGGTAGAGCTGATTTCAGTAGCGCGTGGAACAGGTGGGACAGAGATTGTTAAGGATCTCAAGGATATTAGTCTATTAGATGTTTATCAAGCGGTTGAGTGTCTTGGTAAGACTGGCCAACTCTTCAGTTTCCATGACAATCCAAATCCAAATTGCCCAGTTGGAGCCCATATTCATGATGTTTTGGATCAAAAATTGGAGAGAATCCAGCTGGCTATGGAGGCAGAGCTTGGTCAGACCAGTCTAGAACAAGTCGTGGCTGATGCAGAGAGTCAAATGAAGGATTAAGAGGGGTAGATGCCCTCTTTTTCTCTATGTAAAATTGTGATAAAATAGAATCATTAAAGGAGGAAGAAATGTATCTCGTTATAGGAATTGTATTAGCCTTTATAGTGTCATTTTGGAAGGATAATAGAAGTTTGTGGAATCCAGTATTATTTTTATTATCTCTCATTTCCAGTTATTTTTATCTAGGCTACCTTTTTTATCAAAATGGGTATGAGAAGATTCATTTCGCTTTTTTTATATTTCCCTTTATTTTACTTCCTTTTTTGCTTTTTCTGAGTGGTATCTTTTTAATCTATAATGGGGTCATTTTGTTGAAGCGAGAGGGACGTTCAAAGGCCAATTATCTCTCCATGCTCCTTGGAATAGTCATTTTGGTATTTTTTGCCTTGATTTCATTTCGATTGGGAGGTCAAAATGAATTATTTTACACCAATCACTTTCTAAACATTTTATTTGTATTCATTTTCTACTCTTATTTTATTTTTGGCTTTGCTTTTACGGGTTTTATGCTGTACTCTATCTTGTATCTCTTTATTCCTAAAAAGAAAAGCTATGACTTTATCATTATCCATGGAGCTGGCTTATTAGACGGAGAAAAGGTAACACCTTTGCTAAAGAGAAGAATTGATAAGGCGGTAGAAGCTTACCACAAGTCTAAGAATTCTAACATAAAAATTATTGCCAGCGGTGGACAAGGAGCGGACGAAAAGATTTCTGAGGCTCAGGCTATTACAAACTATCTGCTTGAAGAGACAGATGTTCCCCAAGATGCGATTATTCTGGAGGATCAATCAAGGACTACCTACGAGAATCTTCTCTTTTCTAAGGAACTTGGTGAGAAACTGGTAGCCAAACCTCAATTCCTCTTTGTTACAAATGACTATCATGTTTTTCGTACTAGTACCTATGCGCGTAAGTTAAATATGAAGGGAGATGGCCTCGGATGTAGGACGGCAGGCTACTACATACCATCTGCCTTTATTCGGGAGTACTTAGCGCTCTGTGTCAAGATGAAATGGCTTTTCCTTGCCTTTTATGTCCTACTATCAGTCCTCATTTTGATAGCCTACAAAGGGATTATTTGGTAGTTAGATTTTATTTAAAAAGACTTAGAATGCACATGAAAGTATGTATTCTAGGTCTTTTGTTTTGTATACATTTAATTTTCAAGAGTATTATCTATTCTTCCAGGCTTGGTAACGGGTATCAATCAATAATTGGGTAAGGCGACCCATAGTTTCCCTTTCTTCTGGAGTGAGGGATTGCGCTTGGATAAAGAGATGATGAATGTGTTCAAGCGCCTTTAAGGAAGACAAGTCATTGATAGAAGTAATACCAGAATCAAGAATGGTGCCAAAGAAGAGGTCGAAGTAAAGTTGGAGTTCCTCGTCAGGTACTGTGGCCACCCATTCCTTGAAGGTTGTGTCAACTTGTTGGCTATCACTGTTGGTCTTATCCAGTTGGACGAAGTGCTTGTCCTCAATCTGCCAACTAAAGGTATCGTGCTGGGCGATACCACCTAAGGCATTACTGTGCACGATGATTTGGTGGGCCGGAATTTCCAACATCATACCGATGATGGAACCTTGTGGAATGAAGACCTTGGTTTTATCCATTATCCTTTGATAGCTCTCGGTTTGTGTCAGTTCTTTGTGGAGACCGGGAGCATCAAAGGTATAAACTGCTGTGATTTGATCCTGCAAGCTTTGCTCAATTTGACTAGCAGCATAGATAGCTAGATTTCCTCCCTTGGAATGCCCAGCCAGAATGACCTTTTTCTTAGGATGGTGGGCAAAAAAGTTCTTTAAATAGCGGAGGGCGTGCTTTTGAGCAGGGATTTCCTTCATATAGGTCAGGTGGAAATCTTCCTTCCAGCCAATGATACTGTCATCAGTCCCACGAAAGACAATCAGATAGGTATCGAGAGTGAGGCGGTAGGTCATAGCCGCAAATTGTTTTTGCAGTTCAGGGTCGATGTCGTTGATAAAATGGGAGAGTTTGCAATTTTTGAAGCGTTTGTGTTGAGCTAATTCATCCAATAATTGGAGCCGATTTTTACTGGTCAACATGTTAGATTCCCTTGGAACCTGAGGTGCCAGGTCTAAAAGTCGCTGAGGACTTGTGGAGACCAGATTATCAAAGGAGAGGTAGGTGATTTCTGTTAAGGCTAGAATGTCTAATTCATTTAAAGGAAGGTCGTAAAAGGAATCGTGTGCGACATCTTTCAGATAATCAAAAATATTGGCCATAAGAACTCCTTTCTTTTTATTTATCTTATCACAATCACATAGAATTTACTAGTTGGTTTGTACGATCTCTTTACATACCGACCTATAATGGTATGATTTAGATACATAGAAGACAGTTTGCTTTTATTTCAAACCTCTAAACATACTTGTTTGTATCTGTTTGTCGTCAATCCCATTCTCTTTTAAGAAATTTTTCATCTCATTTATATCATCAGGTTGGCCGGTTAAGAGATAAATAGCTTGGTTACCGTATTTCACAACCGCATTTTTTAAAAATGCTTGGCTTTGAGAAAAGGTTTCGCTAGTTTTATAAGTTAGATTCGGATTATTCTTACTAAGCTCTCTTAACTCATTATCAAAAATGTTTACTCCTTTGTCTAAATGATTAAGAATGATGGAGCGCTTACCAGCCCACTCTTTCACAACTGGACGTAGAGTAGAAATACCGACATCAGAGGCAAAACAAACCAGTGCTTGGTCATTGTCTTTAACAGATAAAGATGACTCCAGCCAACTCATCTCAATTTTACTACCAGCTGGTAAATGTGTTAAGGTTTCCTTAAACACGCTACCACTATTATGGGTTACAATAAGAATTTCATCCTCATCAGGAGTGGAAGCAAGGGTTAGCCATCGGCTAGCCTGATTCTCCTTTACTGGACTTTTGTCTGGACCAAACGAGCTGTCAGGAAGCTTAAACTGAGCATAGGAGCCAGCTTTCCATATTTGATTTTTTGGTTTTGTGATGTGAACTAAATACAAATCTCCGCTGGGATTTTCAATGGATTTTATCGATAAAGTTTGGCTTCGTCCAAGATAGGTAATGATTCCCCAAGATATAAAGCCGAGCACTCCAAGTGTAGTTAGAATAATTATGAACATTTTTTTCCCTCGTTTCATTTTTAACTCCTATAGTGTAGTAATTTCCTATGAATGAATAATATTTTTTTTCATTCAATAATTTCCAAAAAATAAAGAAAAGATTTCTTTATTTCAGTATTCCTTTAATGAAGTTGGTTGCTAGTATTTCTACAGTTTTGCTAATATCTGGAAAATCATTTTCTGTGATATGCATATCCATGTAGTAAAATAGGTTGTAAACTTGTAAAATATTTTGAATTTTTTCTGGAGAATGACCTTCAGTCTGCAAACGATGAGTAAAGGTTTTCACGAGAAATTGATGAAATGGATTTGTGACTTTCCCTTCTTCTGAGGAATAGTAGCTATGTAACTCATCTGCTATGGCAGGATTGTACCATTCTGCAAGGATTTTATTGGAAGAAACGAGTGCTCTGGATTGAGCAAAGAGTTGACTAATAAGATCAATCATATCAATTTCCCAATCCAGTTCTTCGATCATAGTTTGGCGAACACGGTTGTTTTCATCAATATAGATATCTAAAAAAATAGCCTCTTTACTTTCGTAATAGTTATAAAAAGATCCGACTGCCATATGAGCTTGTCTAGCAATTTCTGAAATTCCTGTCGCCTTGTATCCTTTTTTTGAAAAAACTTCATAAGCTGCGGATTTCAAAGCCTGTTTTTTGTCCAATTTGATTCACCTCTTTTCTGAATGAATATTAAATACCGTTCATTCATATCTTAACAAATCTTTTTCAGATTGTCAATCTGAAAGCTAGAACTTTTTACGGATACCACTTGATAAGGAGCTTTTCAATGTTAGAAGAGTATAGAGTGTCGTTTTAACTACACTCAAGGTTTGGAAGAATAGATATAAATTTTGGTTAAGGGGATGTATAAAAGAACTGAAATGAGGGTTGAAAAAATTAAAAATAAATGGGTAGTGCTGGCACTATGTCTGAAAATAAGGTATGATATCAATGGGGTTATTCACTATCTGTTTTTGAGCTGTTGTGACAAGGAAATGTCAAAAAAGTATTAGATACTAAGCCCTCTATTTATACTAAAGGATTTAAGACTCCTAAAATTAGCAAAGGAGAATCAGATGCACAAGATTTTATTAGTAGAAGATGATCAGGTCATTCGTCAACAGGTCGGTAAAATGCTCTCTGAATGGGGATTTGAAGTGGTCCTGGTAGAAGACTTTATGGAAGTTTTGAGTCTATTTGTTCAGTCGGAACCTCATCTGGTCCTCATGGATATTGGACTGCCTTTGTTTAATGGCTATCACTGGTGTCAGGAGATTCGCAAGATTTCCAAGGTACCCATCATGTTTCTGTCTTCGAGAGACCAGGCTATGGATATCGTCATGGCGATCAACATGGGCGCGGATGACTTTGTGACCAAGCCTTTTGACCAGCAGGTTCTTTTAGCTAAGGTTCAGGGCTTGTTGCGTCGTTCCTATGAGTTTGGGCGTGACGAGAGTTTACTGGAATATGCTAGTGTTATCCTCAATACCAAATCAATGGACTTACATTATCAAGGGCAAGTCTTGAATTTGACCAAGAACGAATTCCAGATTTTACGCGTTTTGTTTGAGCATGCGGGCAATATCGTAGCGCGTGATGACCTGATGCGGGAGCTTTGGAACAGTGACTTTTTCATTGATGACAATACCCTATCTGTTAATGTAGCTCGATTGCGTAAAAAGTTGGAAGAGCAGGGCTTGGTAGGATTTATCGAGACCAAGAAAGGGATAGGGTACGGATTAAAGCATGCTTGATTGGAAACAATTTTTTCTAGCCTATCTGCGCTCCCGTAGTCGTCTGTTTGTCTATCTGCTTGCTTTAGCATTTCTAGTTTTGCTCTTTCAGTTTTTATTTGCCAGTTTGGGAATTTACTTTCTCTATTTTTTCCTCTTGTGTTGCTTTGTAACCATTTTATTTTTCACTTGGGACATATTGGTGGAAATGCAGGTCTATCGCCAGGAACTTCTCTATGGGGAGAGGGAGGCCAAATCTCCTTTGGAAAGAGCTTTAGCAGAAAAATTAGAAGCGCGTGAGATGGAACTCTATCAGCAGAGGTCAGATTCAGAAAGAAAACTGACGGATTTGTTGGATTACTATACCTTGTGGGTCCATCAGATAAAGACCCCCATTGCAGCTAGTCAACTCTTAGTTGCAGAAGTAGCTGACCGCCAATTAAAGCAGCAATTAGAACAGGAAATTTTCAAGATTGATTCCTATACCAACCTAGTTTTACAGTACCTGCGTTTAGAAAGTTTTCATGATGATTTGGTCTTAAAGCAGGTTCAAATTGAGGACTTGGTCAAGGAAATAATTCGTAAATATGCTCTTTTCTTTATTCAAAAAGGCTTAAATGTCAATCTACATGACCTTGATAAAGAAATCGTGACGGATAAAAAGTGGCTGCTAGTGGTCATGGAGCAAATTATCTCAAATAGTCTCAAGTACACCAAGGAAGGTGGTCTGGAGATTTATATGGAGGGGCAAGAGCTTTGTATCAAGGATACGGGAATTGGTATAAAAAATAGTGATGTCCTCCGAGTCTTTGAACGTGGATTTTCAGGATATAATGGACGCCTAACCCAGCAGTCATCTGGACTTGGCCTTTACCTATCTAAGAAAATTTCTGAAGAACTGGGGCACCAGATTCGTATCGAGTCTGAGGTCGGAAAAGGAACGATAGTGCGGATTCAGTTTGCTCAAGTGAACTTAGTCCTTGAGTGAGAAGAGACAATGAGTTTTTACCCAATCTCTTTTTGCTATATTTCAGGATATTTGAAGACTGTTTTTTACAAAACCAATAATAGAATTTTTAATACGGAATATAGTATAAATACTGGTTCAAAGTGAAGTTTTGTATGCTTTATACTTTTGTTGAGTATAAAATCTATAAACTAAGGGTGAATTACAAAAATTAATTTGAGATGAAGTGAATTGTAGACTTGGGAAATGTCTCCTATTCGATTTCAGAATGAATTGTTGATACAGGATTAAAAGAACTGCAGCTTTCTTTTTATTTTGAATGAGATAGGTGTATATAGATTTGTGTAACTGGTGTAGAACTGTTTCCAAGAATTTATTGAATGTATCGAATACACACATTCTATTGATTTTGAACCAGTTTTTAATTTCTAAATGTTATAATAGTTTTATCAAGTAAAAGGAGACTGCCATGATTGGAGACAATATAAAATTCTTACGAAAATCACATAATCTGATATAACCAGAATTTTCACGGATTGTGGGTGTGTCACGAAATAGCCTAAATCGTTAGAAAAACTGAAAAAGCTTTCAATAGAAGTATTGGAAATATTCATTTTACATCTATCAAAGAAACATGGGATAGACCTATATTTTACAAAATAGCAAATTATATTTTGAATGATAGTAAAAACGGCAGTACTTGTGTGATTTACAATTATTGCACTCAATGTCCGAGTATCGCACTATCTGAAATAGGGAATAGTAGAGATTGTTCTGCGATATGTAAAAAACGCATTAGCAAGGAGTATCGTATATGCTACCATATCTTAAAACTATTAGATGGTATCTCTTCTTTAATTTTCTTTTTGGTGTAGTATCGAATATCTGCACAGCTTTGTTACCGTATTTCACGCAGGCATTAATCAAAGGGGATTATCAAGTAGCTCTATATGGTTACTCTATGTCAGTGGCAGGCTATTTGAGTTGTAACTATATCCAAATGATACTTGATTGGAAGCAGGGGATTATCTTTTCGACTACTTTGAAAAATGAGTGGTTTCGTTCACTTCTGGGACTCAGTCACCACGATTTCAAGCAGAAAACAGTAGCAGAGTATATTTCCTATCAATCTAATGACCTAGATTCGTTGGAAAAGGATTACCTTCCTCCATTGATGAGTTTTATCAAACAAATTTTACGTATCCTCATTTACGCTTTCATTATTAGCAGAACAATTAATCCTATTGTATCACTGATTTTAATCTTTTCCACTGGAATTAGTATTCAAATTCCTAAAATCGTTGGGAAGTTGACCGCTAATCGTAGACAGGTTTACTTGAAAAAACAAGGAGATTACTATCGAACTTTGGAGGATTTGCTCATGGGACATCATTTGGTAAATAAACTAACTATGTCGCATTTTTTGAATCAACAAAAGAGTTCTCTAAAGAATTTGCAGGATAAGTATTTTAAGTATGGTTTGACAAAAATTACAGGCATCTTATTGACAGGTGTTTCTTTTGAATTCATTAGTCTTGTTCTGTTTATTTATTTAGCCTACTCTCTATCTCACCAGCAACTCGGTATTCCTGAGGTGGTGGCGAGTTTCGGATATATTAATGCTTTTTCTGAACCAATACAGGAAATCCTTTATGATTTACAAATGTTAGAGTCCGTAAAGCCTGTAATCAAGAGTTTTCAAAACATTGTTGGGAGACCCGTTTCAGTTCAAGCACCTCAACATTCTTTTGATACGATTACTTTGAAAAATATTTCCAAACAACTGGGAGAATCAAAATTGATAATTACTTCCGCTACGATTCAAAAAGGGGATAAAATTGCGCTTATTGGTAAGAATGGGTCTGGAAAAAGTAGTCTTCTCAACATTTTAAATGGAACAGATGAAGATTTTGAAGGACAAATTGTGCTAGATGGGCTTGTTTTGGACCATCTTTGGGGAAGATTCGGTATGATTCTGCAACAAGAACATACATTTATTTCAAGTTATGAAAATAATGTAACGCTATTCAATAGTTTCAATGAAAAATTCAGAGAAGAAGATTTTGAAAAAATTCCACCACAATCCCTGTCAGGTGGTCAGCAACAACGAATGTATTTAAATCGTGAGAAAAATCGTAAAAATCCATTGCTTATCCTAGACGAACCTTTCTCTGCCTTGGATACTAATCAGTTTAAAATGGAATTGGAAAGAGTTCTGGAACTACCAAGTGCCGTCATTGTTACTTTACATCGCCAAAACGAATTATTAAGTAAGTTTGACCAAGTTTGGGAAATTAAGGATGGAGAACTTGTAATTTTGAAATAGCTAAATTATAAAGAATAAAACGCATAGTATCAAGGTTCTTCTGATACCGTTTTTCCTTCTTCGGATAAGGAAACAAAAATTTCTTGCTTCCTCTATCTGTTCAATTGATAGATTTCGTCAGAGAAAGAATGTAAAATTTTTGATATAATGTTAAGGATGGACTGTCGGATATTTAAAAGATAATGTTCAAAAGAATAACAGGTGAGAAGAAAAATATGTAAGATTGGACAAAAGTCTCTCTACCATCATCCATGCAGAAACAAGATTATATGAAATAAAAGGAGTAACCAATGAACGGAAACTATTCAACACGTGAATACCGTGAGAAATTATGGGAGCTTTAGCTAATATCCTGTCTGATATTAAGAAGGGACTGATTCAAGACAGTCATATCTGGTCTTTCTTCCAGTCATTTTTCAAACAATATCAGTTGATAATCAGCTTAAATCAGATCTATCAGT
>JAGZLW010000059.1 GCA_018364455.1 Streptococcus mitis
GCTTTTCATTATAGGTCATATGGGACTTTTTTTCTACACAAAAATAGGCTCCATAAGATTCATAGGGGATTTACCCACTACAAATATTATAGAGCCTTTTTAGGTCCAGGATTGCTAGTTGAAATGTGGTATAATAAGAGGTAATAGAGTTTTGGAAAGTGAGAGAAGATGATTTCAAAGAGATTAGAATTAGTGGCTTCCTTTGTGCCACAGGGTGCCATTTTACTAGATGTAGGGAGTGACCATGCTTATTTGCCTATCGAGTTAGTCGAAAGAGGAAAAATCGAAAGTGCTATTGCGGGTGAGGTGGTGGAAGGCCCCTACCAGTCCGCGGTCAAAAATGTTGAGGCTCACGGCCTAAAGGAGAAAATCCAAGTCCGTTTAGCCAATGGCTTGGCAGCCTTTGAAGAGGTAGATAAGGTATCTGTCATTACCATAGCAGGGATGGGCGGACGCTTGATTGCTAAGATTTTAGAAGAAGGCTTGGACAAGTTAGCTAATGTAGAGCGTTTGATTCTCCAGCCCAATAATCGTGAAGACGATTTGCGTATCTGGTTACAAGAGAACGGATTTCAGGTTGTAGCTGAAAGCATCTTAGAAGAAGCTGGCAAGTTTTACGAGATTTTGGTGGTGGAAACAGGACAAATGAAGTTATCAGCCAGTGATGTTCGCTTTGGACCTATCTTGTCTAAAGAAGTCAGTCCGTTTTTTGTACAAAAATGGCAAAAAGAAGCTGAGAAGCTAGAGTTCGCCCTCGGACAAATCCCAGAAAAAAATCTGGAAGAACGTCAAGTTTTAGTAGATAAAATTCAAGCCATCAAGGAGGTTCTCCATGCTAGCAAGTGAAGTAATCAGAGCTTATGAAGCCTTTTGCCCTCAGGAATTTTCCATGGAGGGAGACAGTCGTGGCCTGCAAATTGGCACTTTGGACAAGGATATCCAAAGTGTCATGGTGGCTCTGGATATTCGTGAAGAAACGGTGGCTGAAGCCATTGAAAAGGGTGTGGACTTGATTATTGTCAAGCACGCGCCGATTTTCCGTCCCATCAAGGATTTGGTAGCTAGCCGTCCACAAAATCAGATTTACATTGATCTCATCAAGCATGACATCGCAGTTTATGTCAGCCATACCAATATTGACATCGTTGAAAATGGTCTCAATGACTGGTTCTGTCAGATGTTAGGAATCGAGGAGACAACTTATCTTCAGGAGACAGGTCCTGAACGTGGAATTGGTCGTATTGGAAATGTTCAGCCTCAGACATTTGGGGAATTGGCCCAGCATGTCAAGCAAGTCTTTGGCTTAGATAGTCTTCGAATGGTGCATTATCAAGAGAGTGATTTGCAGAAACCTATTTCAAGAGTGGCCATCTGTGGTGGTAGCGGGCAGTCTTTCTATAAGGATGCTTTAGCTAAAGGAGCGGATGTCTATATCACTGGTGATATTTACTACCACACTGCCCAGGATATGTTGTCTGATGGCTTGCTAGCATTGGACCCAGGTCACTATATTGAAGTGCTTTTCGTGGAAAAAATTGCAGAGCTTCTTAATCAATGGAAAGAGGAAAAAGGCTGGGCAATCGATATTGTACCTAGTCAAGCATCGACCAATCCTTTCCACCATATCTAGTTAGAAAGTGAAAATAATGAAAAAAGTTGCTATTATCGGAGCAGGAATTGTAGGTGCAACAGCTGCCTACTACCTTTCTAAAGAAAGTGACCTAGAAGTAACCGTCTTTGACCATGGACAAGGTCAGGCTACCAAGGCTGCAGCAGGAATTATCAGCCCTTGGTTTTCCAAACGCCGCAATAAGGCCTGGTACAAAATGGCGCGCTTGGGGGCTGATTTTTATGTGGGTTTGTTGGCTGATTTAGAGAAGTCAGGGCAAGAAATCGACTTTTACCAGCGTTCGGGAGTCTTTCTCCTGAAAAAGGATGAAACTAAGTTGGAAGAACTCTATCAACTAGCCCTCCAGCGTAGAGAAGAATCTCCCTTGATAGATCAGTTAGCCATTCTGGACCCAGCATCAGCTAATGAATTATTCCCTGGTTTGCAGGGATTTGACCACCTGCTCTATGCTTCTGGTGGAGCGAGAGTAGATGGCCAACTCTTAGTGACTCGTTTGCTAGAAGCCAGTCAGGTCAAGCCGGTCAAAGAAAAAGTAACTCTGACACCTTTAGCATCAGGTTACCAGATTGACGAAGAGGTGTTTGATCAGGTTATTTTGGCGACGGGAGCTTGGTTGGAACGCCTGTTAGAGCCTTTAGGTTATGAAGTAGATGTTCGTCCCCAAAAGGGGCAACTCCGAGATTATCAACTTGCCCAAGACATGGAAGCTTACCCTGTTGTTATGCCAGAAGGGGAGTGGGATTTGATTCCTTTTGCAGGTGGGAAATTGTCCCTAGGCGCTACCCATGAAAATGACATGGGATTTGATTTAACGGTAGATAAAACCTTGCTCAAACAAATGGAGGAGGCAGCCTCGCCTCATTACCCAGTTTTAGCTAAAGCGACTTCAAGGGCTGAGCGTGTGGGAATTCGTGCTTATACCAGTGATTTCTCTCCTTTTTTTGGGCAGGTGCCTGGCTTAGCAGGTGTCTATGCTGCTAGTGGACTAGGTTCATCAGGCCTCACAACTGGTCCTATCATTGGTTACCATCTAGCTCAACTGATCCAAGATAAGGAGTTGACCTTGGACCCTCTAAACTACCCAATTGAAAACTATATCAAACGAGTAAAAAGCGAATAAGAATTTTACTGAAATTTTATCCTACCCTCTAGGATGGCAAATGACATTCCCTATCAAAAATGGTAAAATAAGAAAAAATAATCCGAGAATCGAGGAAAGAAGATGCAAGAAAAGATTTTGGTAACGGGTGGAGCAGGTTTTATCGGAACCCACACAGTTATTGAGTTAATCCAAGCAGGTCATCAGGTTGTTGTGGTGGATAACCTTGTTAATAGTAACAGAAAAAGTTTAGAAGTTGTTGAAAGAATCACAGGAGTTGAAGTGCCGTTCTATGAGGCAGATATCCGTGATACAGATACTCTTCGTGACATTTTCAAGCAAGAAGAACCAACAGGGGTCATTCACTTTGCTGGTTTGAAGGCTGTCGGTGAATCTACCCGTATCCCTCTTGCCTATTATGATAACAATATCGCAGGAACTGTCAGTCTTCTAAAAGCCATGGAAGAAAACAACTGTAAAAACATCATTTTCAGTTCTTCTGCAACAGTTTACGGAGATCCTCATACAGTGCCAATCTTGGAAGATTTCCCACTTTCAGTGACCAACCCATACGGTCGTACCAAGCTTATGCTTGAGGAAATTTTGACAGATATCTACAAGGCAGACTCAGAATGGAATGTGGTCTTGCTTCGTTACTTCAACCCAATCGGAGCCCATGAAAGTGGAGACCTAGGAGAAAATCCAAACGGTATTCCAAACAACCTCTTGCCATATGTGACTCAAGTAGCCGTTGGAAAATTAGAGCAGGTGCAAGTGTTTGGAGACGATTACGATACGGAAGACGGAACTGGTGTTCGTGACTATATCCACGTTGTCGATTTGGCTAAAGGTCACGTCGCAGCTCTGACAAAAATCCAAAAAGGTTCAGGCCTAAACGTTTATAACCTTGGAACAGGTAAAGGCTACTCAGTTCTTGAAATTATCCAAAACATGGAAAAAGCAGTGGGACGTCCAATTCCTTACCGCATCGTAGACCGTCGCCCAGGGGATATCGCAGCCTGCTATTCAGATCCTGCAAAAGCCAAAGCAGAACTCGGCTGGGAAGCAGAACTCGACATCACCCAAATGTGTGAAGATGCATGGCGTTGGCAAAGCAAGCATCCAAATGGATTTGAAGACTAAGATGGTGATGTCAATCATTGTTCCCTGTTTAAACGAAGAGGAAGTACTTCCTCTTTTTTATCAGGCTTTGGAAGCTTTACTTCCAGATTTGGAAACAGAAATCGAGTATGTCTTTGTCGATGATGGATCGAGCGATGGGACCTTGGAACTCTTAAAGGTCTATCGAGAACAAAATCCGGCAGTGCATTATATTTCTTTCTCACGAAATTTTGGCAAAGAAGCAGCTCTGTATGCAGGCTTGCAGCATGCGACTGGAGACCTAGTGGTGGTGATGGATGCAGACCTCCAAGATCCTCCTAGTATGTTGCTTGAAATGAAAGCCTTACTAGACCAGAATGCAGATTTGAACTGTGTAGGAACACGAAGAACCAGTCGAGAGGGAGAACCCTTCTTTCGCAGTTTCTGTGCTGATCTCTTTTACCGCCTCATGCAAAAAATCAGTCCAGTAGCCCTGCCGTCTGGTGTTCGTGATTTTCGCATGATGAGAAGGTCTGTAGTCGATGCCATTTTAAGTTTGACTGAGTCCAATCGTTTTTCTAAGGGACTCTTCGCATGGGTTGGTTTTAAAACCTACTATCTGGACTATCCAAATGTCGAAAGGAAGGCTGGTAAGACCAGTTGGAGTTTTAGGCAACTTTTTTTCTACTCCATTGAAGGGATTGTTAATTTTTCAGATTTTCCCTTGATTATCGCCTTTGCGGCTGGCCTCCTATCTTGTTTCATTTCTCTGCTAATGACCTTTTTTGTTGTGGTTAGGACTCTCATTTTGGGCAATCCGACATCAGGTTGGACCTCTCTGATGGCTGTTATTCTCTTTCTTGGGGGAATCCAACTCTTGACCATTGGGATTCTCGGCAAGTATATCAGTAAGATTTATCTAGAGACTAAAAAAAGACCACTTTATCTTATCAAAGAAAAAAGCGACCTTCCTGATTTTACAGAAAAAAATAAAGTGAAAAGACTATAATTTTACATGGAAATGTGCTAAACTAGAGGGAGTGGATTATCGCCATTGATTTAGGCTTCCTGGTTTCCAATCAGGGCGCGAGTTGGGCAATTTTTAACAGCCTCTAAGACATCCTGACTAGGAGAAATTTCTTTTTCCAGTTGGTCAGGGTCATCGTAAAAACGCACGATTCCATTATCGTGGTAATCAAATAATTCAGAATAGGTTTGGCAAAGCCCACAGGCAATGCAACGTTCAGGTATAAGTGTGATTTTCATATTTATATTGTAATAAGAAAAGTAAAAAAAAACAAGGAGTAAGGTATGGCAAAAGAACCGTGGCAAGAAGATATTTATGAAAATCAAGAAGAAACAAGATCAGGCCGTCGTTCGCGATCACAGGGTGGTGGAGTTATAGCGAATCGTGTCTTGACGATCCTAGCCAGTATTTTCTTTGTAATTGTGGTAGTGATGATTATTGTTCTCATCTATCTATCATCGGGGGGGAGTAATCGCACAGCAGCCTTGAAAGATTTTCATGATTCTGATGCAAATGTAGTACAGATTTCATCTTCTAGTAGTTCCCAGCCTGAACAGAGTTCAGAATCTTCTTCTGAACACTCGGAGGAAGCTACAGATCCAGAAGGGACGACAAAAGTCTTAGCTGGAGAAGGAGAAGCAGCCATTGCAGCTCGCGCTGGGATTTCGATTGCTCAGTTAGAAGCCTTAAATCCTAGTCATATGGCTACAGGGTCTTGGTTTGCTAATCCAGGTGATGTTGTCAAAATAAAATAGGAGTTGATATGAAAACAATTCAAATTGCTATTGACGGCCCTGCTTCAAGTGGTAAGAGTACGGTCGCAAAGATTATTGCTAAAGACTTTGGATACACCTACCTAGATACAGGTGCTATGTATCGTGCGGCGACCTATATGGCTCTCAAGAACCAGTTAGGAGTAGAAGAAGTTGAAGCACTTCTAGCCTTGTTGGACCAGCATCCAATCAGTTTTGGACGTTCAGAAACTGGAGAACAGCTTGTCTTTGTAGGAGATGTGGATATTACCCATCCTATCCGTGAAAATGAAGTGACCAATCATGTTTCAGCCATTGCGGCAATTCCTCAAGTGCGTGAGAAACTAGTTTCCCTCCAACAAGAAATTGCCCAGCAAGGTGGGATTGTCATGGATGGTCGCGATATTGGGACTGTTGTATTGCCACAAGCAGAATTGAAAATTTTCCTAGTAGCTTCTGTTGATGAGAGAGCAGAGCGCCGTTACAAGGAAAATATTTCCAAGGGAATTGAAACAGACCTTGAAACTCTAAAAGAGGAAATTGCTGCGCGTGATTACAAGGATAGTCATCGTGAGACTTCACCTCTTAAACAAGCAGAGGATGCTGTCTACCTTGATACAACTGGTTTGAACATTCAAGAAGTAGTTGAAAAAATCAAAGCAGAAGCTGAAAAAAGAATGTAGATGTTGGAAAGCCGATAGATTGATATCGGTTTTTTCTAAATTTGTCAAAATACTGATTTTAAGGTATAATAGTTGCTGTTCGAGAAATTTTGATTTTCAAAGAATGGTGAATGATGATAAGGAGAAAACATGAACAACCTACCAAATTGCCCAAAATGTAACTCAGAGTATGTCTACGAAGACGGTGCCCTACTGGTTTGCCCAGAGTGTGCTTATGAGTGGAATCCTGCTGAAGTTGCAGATGTAGAAGAGGGCCTTGTTGCTGTCGATGCCAACGGAAATAAATTGGCTGACGGTGATACAGTAACTCTTATCAAGGACTTAAAAGTAAAAGGTGCGCCAAAAGATTTGAAACAAGGGACGCGCGTGAAGAATATCCGCATCGTAGAAGGCGACCACAATATCGACTGTAAAATTGATGGCTTTGGTGCCATGAAACTTAAATCAGAGTTTGTGAAGAAAATTTAAGCATGTCAAAACACTATAAACTTGTATTTTATAGCCGTATCTTCTTGTTTCTAGCGGCTTTTACGGGAGTTTATCTTGAAATCGCCAAGCATGGTGGATTTGGGATGTTACTCTATTATACGGTTCTGTCAAATCTGTTAGTAGCGATTTTTACGCTCTATCTCCTAAAGGTTATGAGCCGTTTAGGTGAAAATTGGCAAAGGCCAAGTCTCTTGCGCTTAAAAGGTGGGCTCACCATGAGTATCATGATTACCTGTGTGATTTACCATTTCCTCTTAGCGCCCATTGCGACTAATTTCTATACTCTGGAAAATTTCCTTTGCCACTATATCGTTCCCCTTTGGTTTTTAGCGGATACCCTCTTTTTTGACAAACAGGGTCAATACAAAATCTGGGATCCAGTTGTGTGGACGATTTTACCCTTGCTGTATATGATTTTTGCTCTTTTTAATGGTTTGGTACTGAAACTAGACATTCCTAATTCTAAGGTCAGTCCCTTCCCTTACTTCTTTTTGAATGTAAACAAGGGTTGGGATGTCGTGTTCAAGTGGTGTCTGATTATCTTTGTTGCCTATATGGTGGCGGGATTTATCTTCTACTTGATCAAGCAAATCAAGAGAAAGTCATCCTAAGACACAAGGGATTCATTTTCGAGTTTAAGAAGGAGTCTATACACTAAAGAGGCTTCTTCTTTTCTTGCTTGTTTGATAACTATCAAAAAAGTAGAAGATTAAAGAGAAATATAGAAAGAGATTTCATGAAACAATTTTTAGAACGGGCCAGTATTTTGGCTCTCTCCCTCGTTTTGATTACCTCCTTTTCCATCTCGAGTGCCCTGCCAGCCATGTTTGACTATTATCAAGATTATCCTAAGGAACAAATTGAGCTCTTAGCGAGCTTGCCTTCCTTTGGAATTATGATGATGTTACTACTAAATGGTTTCTTAGAAAAAATATTTCCTGAGCGATTACAGATTAGTTTGGGATTGCTGATTTTATCACTGAGTGGAACAGCACCCTTTTGGTATCAAGCCTATCCCTTTGTCTTTGGAACACGGATTCTTTTTGGCTTGGGAGTTGGGATGATCAATGCCAAGGCCATTTCTATTATCAGTGAACGCTATCAAGGAAAAACGCGTATTCAGATGCTAGGGCTACGCGGTTCTGCAGAGGTCGTTGGGGCTTCTCTCATTACCTTGGCAGTTGGCCAATTATTGGCCTTTGGTTGGACAGCTACTTTCTTAGCCTATAGTGCTGGATTTTTGGTGTTGACCTTTTATCTGCTCTTTGTACCTTATGGAAAAGAAAAGAAAGAAATCAAGAAAAAAACGAAGGAAGCAAGTCGCTTAACTCGAGAAATGAAACGCTTGATTTTTATCCTAGCTATCGAAGCGGCAGTTGTAGTTTGTACCAATACGGCTATTACTATTCGTATTCCAAGTTTGATGGTGGAAAGAGGACTGGGAGATGCCCAGTTATCTAGTTTTGTTCTTAGTGTCATGCAGTTAATCGGGATTGTGGCTGGTGTGAGTTTCTCTTTCTTGATTTCTATCTTTAAAGAGAAACTGCTCCTCTGGTCTGGTATTACCTTCGGCTTAGGTCAAATTGTGATTGCCTTGTCTCCATCCTTATGGGTGGTGGTGGCAGGTAGCATTCTGGCTGGTTTTTCCTACAGTGTAGCCTTGACGACGGTCTTTCAACTTGTCTCTGAACGAATTCCAGCTAAACTCCTCAATCAAGCAACTTCATTTGCAGTTTTAGGCTGTAGTTTCGGAGCCTTTACGACCCCATTCGTTTTAGGTGCAATTGGTTTACTAACTCAAAATGGCATGTTGGTCTTTGCTATCTTAGGATCTTGGTTAATTGTAACCTCTATCTTTGTCATGTACCTACTTCACAAGAGAGCTTAGGATTGGTTTCCTAAGTTTTTCTTTTTGTAAATTTTGTACCCAGACAATTATAAATTTTCTAGCTTGTTACGAGACTAATTTCTTGATAAAATAGAAGTTATGACGAGATACAAAGCAACTATTTCCTATGATGGTTATGCCTTTTCTGGTTTTCAGCGCCAGCCTCATGCTCGTAGTGTTCAGGAAGAAATTGAAAAAACCTTGACCAGGTTAAATAAAGGGGGAGCCATTACTGTTCACGGTGCTGGTAGGACAGATAGTGGGGTTCATGCCCTGGGACAGGTGCTTCATTTTGACCTGCCTTATCAAATGGATGAGGAGAAGCTCCGTTTTGCTCTAGACACTCAGTCCCCTGAAGATATTGATGTGATTTCGATTGAGCTTGTGGCGGATGATTTTCATTGCCGTTATGCTAAGCACAGTAAGACCTATGAGTTTATCGTGGATAGAGGGCGTCCTAAAAATCCTATGAGACGTCATTATGCCACCCACTATCCCTATCCACTAGATGTGGAACGCATGCAAAAGGCTGTGAAGAAATTAGAAGGAACCCATGATTTCACCGGATTTACTGCTGCCGGAACCAGTGTAGAGGACAAGGTAAGAACGATTACGGAAGCCAGTCTTAGGGTTGACGAGACCGGTCAATTTTTGACCTTTACTTTCTCTGGCAATGGCTTCCTCTATAAGCAGATTCGAAATATGGTCGGGACCTTGCTGAAAATTGGTAATAACAGAATGCCGATAGAGCAGATTGACCTGATTTTGGAGAAAAAAGACAGACAGTTGGCAGGTCCAACTGCAGCACCCAATGGTTTGTATTTGAAGGAGATTCGTTATGAAGAATAATCGTATTTTAGCACTTTCAGGAAATGATATTTTTAGTGGTGGTGGACTAGCTGCTGACCTTGCGACCTATACCTTGAATGGTTT
>JAGZLW010000019.1 GCA_018364455.1 Streptococcus mitis
GATGTTAAATTAACGTCCTTGAAGACGTTTAGTAGCAACGTTTGTAATACCTTGTGAAAGTGGTTCTACTGCTGCGATGAACCAAGAACCGATAAGTGAGAAGAGTTCCAAAGATACACCGGCAGTCAAACCAAGAGACAACCATCCTTTAATAACCAGACGCCATTTATCTGCATCTTCAACACCTGCAATTGGATGTGGAGTTCCCATAATACCGATAACAATACCAAGGATGAAACCTATAAAGAATTTAGAACCCCAGAAACCGATTTTCTTGTTCAATTTAGCAGCGTCAAAGTCATATTTATCAAGGCCTGGGAAGAATTTCTCAAAAATCTTATCCAAAACCATGATAATTGGGTTCATCATGTAGTTCATGTGAGTTGATGTCATTGGTGATGAACTTGGAGCGTTAAGAAGGTCATCAAATGTAGGTTTCATCAAGTCAGAGTTGATAATTTTCAACACACCAACAAGGACGATAGCTGCTGTAGCAATAAAGAGTGAAACCCCTTGACTCACACCGTTGTTGTCTGCATACCATTTAATCAAAAGACCTGTGATAGACAAGTGCCAGATATCGAAGATATCAACGTCAAGTGTATCTGTTTTCTTCATAGCTAGCATCACTATGTTGACAATCAACATGATAAGCAAGAAGTATAGTGTCCAAGCAGAACCCCAAGTGATTGTTGCAAGTGGTGCCCAACCAACGTCAGTAATACTCAATTGGATACCAGTGTTTTCAACGAATTTTGCTAGTGATGCTGAGAAAGCAGTGTTTAGCATACCGATGATGGCACCGATACCTGTAAGAGCGATGGCAAGTTTGATACCACCTTCAAGCGCTTTGGAGAATTTCACTCCAAAAAGTAAAGCCAATACTGTCAAAATAATTAACATGATGACAGGTCCACCCATATCTAAGATGGGCTTGAAAAAGTCTTTGATTAGGTCAAAGATTGCATCCATAACAGTTCCTCCCTTTTTATGTTATATGAATGTTAACAAATTAGAATTAGCTTAATCCGTGTTCTTTAATAGCTGCTTCAATATTGTCAAATACTGGAGCACTCATAGCTGGGATACGGAATAAGATTGGTCCAGCTTCGATAACTGGAATACCTGGGTCAAAACCAAGGTCTGTCGCAGCAATTGGTGTGAAGATGTCATAACCTTTGATAAGATCTTCGTTAACGTCTTTGACCATGACTGCATCACAGTGAACATCAAAACCACGGTTTGAAAGTTCTTCTTCAAGAGCACTTTTAATTTGGTGGCTTGAGTTAACACCTGCACCGCAGGCAGCAAGAATTTTAATCATATGGATTTCCTCCGATTTAATATTTTTAATAGACAAGATTAAGCAATTGCTTCAGCGATATAAGCATAGAGGGCTTCTGGTTCAGAAATTTTTGATAGGTCTTCAAGATGACCATTTCCAGTAAAGAAGTCCATCAACTGAGCAAGAATGTTCGTTTGACTTGAACTTGAGTTATTAATGATAAAGAAGAGTAAAGATACTTCTACTTCCTTATCTGGTGCAATCATGTTGTGGAATGTCACAGGTTTATCTAATCGAACGACCACAACTTTTTCAGCTAGATTATGAACAATATCTGTATGAGGAATAGCCACATTCGGCAAATCCTTACCCAAAAATTCCATATCTAAGCCAGTTGGAAATGACTTTTCACGCGTAATCAAGGCTTCACGATAAGTTGGAGTTACGATTTCTCGTTCTTCCAATAAAGTTGCAACCTGATCAAAGAGATGTTCTTGATTATCCGCTTCTAAGCAAAACACAAGGTTTTTGTCAAAGAAATGATCTAATCCCATAAGGTTTTCCCTTCTTTCCATTAACTTTACGATATAAGTATAACACTATATGAAACCGTCGTCAACGATTTTCTGTTGTTTTTTGTCTCTTTTTTTATATTTTTGTTGTTTTTATGGTTTGTTACATAAAAACAAACACATAAACAAACACTTCAAACATTTTTGCTGTTCTAGAAATAAAAAAAGCAGACCATTTAAGCCTACTTTACGATTGATTCTTATATAAATTTCCTGTGAACAAGGAAAGGCATTTCTGATAACTTATTCTTCATCCATGCTCAAGACGCTGAGGAAGGCTTCTTGAGGAACTTCTACTGATCCGATGGCTTTCATACGCTTCTTACCAGCTTTTTGTTTTTCAAGGAGTTTACGCTTACGAGAAACGTCACCACCATAACATTTAGCAAGTACGTTCTTACGAAGGGCCTTGATATCCGTACGAGCCACGATTTTGTGTCCAATTGCTGCTTGGATTGGTACCTCGAATTGTTGACGAGGAATAATTTTCTTGAGCTTATCAACGATGAGTTTCCCACGTTCGTAAGCAAAGTCCTTGTGAACGATAAAGCTGAGGGCATCCACCTTGTCTCCATTGAGAAGAATATCCATTTTCACCAGCTTAGATGGACGATACTCTGACAATTCGTAGTCAAAGCTTGCATAACCACGTGTCGAAGACTTAAGCTTATCAAAGAAGTCAAAGACGATTTCAGCAAGTGGAATTTGATAGATAACATTGACACGATTGTCATCAATATAGTCCATAGTCACAAAGTCCCCACGCTTACGCTGAGCTAGCTCCATCACTGCTCCAACAAACTCCTGTGGTACCATGATTTGCGCCTTAACATAAGGCTCTTCAATGGTCGCAATCTTAGTTGGGTCTGGAAACTCAGATGGGTTAGACACATCCATTGACTCACCGTCGGTTTGATTAACCTTATAGATAACAGATGGAGCTGTCATGATGAGATCGATATTGAACTCACGTTCCAAACGTTCTTGGATAACATCCATATGGAGAAGTCCAAGGAAACCACAACGGAAACCAAATCCAAGTGCCTGAGATGTTTCTGGTTCAAACTGAAGACTAGCATCATTCAGTTGCAATTTTTCAAGGGCTTCACGTAGGTCATTGTACTTATTTGACTCGATAGGATAGAGACCCGCAAAGACCATAGGATTCATCTGCTTGTAACCATGTAATGGCTCTGCCGCAGGATTGGTTGCCAAGGTAACGGTATCACCCACACGCGTATCCTGAACCGTCTTAATAGACGCCGCAATATAACCAACGTCACCAGTCGCAAGGAAATCACGACCAACTGCTTTCGGAGTAAAAATACCAACTTCTGTCACATCGAAGGTCTTGCCATTGCTCATAAGCTGAATCTTATCGCCAGGTTTGACCACCCCATCCATGACACGCACTTGGAGGATAACTCCACGGTAGGCATCGTAAACAGAGTCGAAAATCAAGGCCTTAAGTGGTGCCGTCACATCACCTGTTGGTGCTGGTACTTTTTCTACAATTTGCTCTAGAATTTCTTCTATGCCAATACCAGCCTTGGCAGATGCTAAGACTGCTTCACTGGCATCCAAACCAATGACATCTTCAATCTCTGTACGCACGCGCTCAGGATCTGCAGCTGGTAGGTCAATTTTGTTAATGACTGGCATGATTTCCAAATCATTATCCAAGGCCAAATAAACGTTGGCAAGGGTTTGAGCCTCAATCCCTTGAGCAGCATCAACCACCAAAATCGCTCCCTCACAGGCAGCGAGCGAACGCGAAACTTCATAGGTAAAGTCTACGTGCCCCGGCGTGTCAATCAAGTGGAAAATATAAGTTTCCCCATCTTTTGCAGTATAATTCAGCTCGATAGCATTGAGTTTAATGGTAATCCCACGTTCTCGTTCTAGATCCATGCTATCCAAAAGTTGGGCCTGCATTTCACGACTTGAAACCGTCTCTGTTTTTTCCAAAATGCGGTCTGCTAGAGTCGACTTTCCGTGGTCAATATGGGCGATAATAGAGAAGTTACGGATCTTCTCCTGTCGTTTTTTCAATTCTTCTAAGTTCATGATTCTCTTCCTTTCAGGGTATCTATTTATTATAAATTGTTTTTGACATTTTGACAAGACCATACCCTGCTAGGAGTACTAATCTTCAGCAACAAAGCCGTCATTTTCGATAAAGTGGTGTTCTGTCATTCCTTGGTCTGTAAAGACAATCCCGTGAAGGACACCACCATAGACAGCTCCTCCATCCATTCCAACCTTGCCATCTTCTGTAGTCCAAAGCTCAGCTGTACCACGCTCTTGCTTTAACAAACCATAGACCGGTGTATGGCCAAAGACAATAGTTTTCCCAGTATGATTTTCTGCTTCGTGGAATGGTTTTCTAAGCCAGACTTTTTTATAATCTGTGGTTTCACGCCAGTCATCCAAGGTCAAATCAATACCTGCGTGAACAAAGATATACTTGTCTGTCTCTACTACAAATGGCATTTGACGAATAAATTCGACCAAATCTGCCGCTTCAGTAACAACACGTTTGGCATCTTCTACTCCATCAACTGGGGCATCCAAAGGACGACCTAGGATAGAGTTAATGGTTGTATCTCCACCATTGCGACGATAGTGGTCATAACTTTCTTCTGGGTCATCAAGCCAAGTCAAAAACATATACTCGTGATTTCCTGACAAACAGATAGCCCCTTGATTATCGACCAAGTCCTTAACCGTCTCTAGGACACGGCGACTATCTTCACCACGGTCAATCAAGTCCCCTAGAAAGAGCAACTGGGTCTGACCATCCCATGTTTTGAGAAGGTCTTTCAGCATCCCTGCTTTTCCATGAACATCTCCAATTACATAATAGTCTGTCATCTTATTTCTCCCTGTTTCTCAACAATTCTCTGGCTTGCGTCAGGGCGGCTTCTGTGACATCATCACCTGCCAACATCTTAGCAACTTCTTCCACTCGCTCTTCAACCGTCAAGAGACGAACAGTCGAAACTGTTGAATGGTCATTGCTAATCTTCTCAATAAAAAATTGATAATCTGCAATCGCAATCACTTGTGGCAAGTGGGAGATAGCTAGAACCTGACCATGTTGGCCAATCTTGTGAATCTTCTGCGCAATGGCCTGAGCTACACGACCTGAAACTCCTGTATCCACTTCATCAAAGACAATACTTGTCTTACCTTCTTTACGTGAAAAGGCAGACTTAATGGCTAGCATGAGGCGAGACAATTCTCCGCCAGATGCAACCTTAACCAAGGGTTTAAAGTCTTCGCCAGGGTTGGTTGAAATGTAAAACTCAACCATTTCATTGCCCTCACGACTGAATTTGCCCTTGCTAAAACGAACCTGAAACTGGGCTTTTTCCATATACAGGTCTTGCAGTTCTTGTTTAATCTCTGCCTCTAGCTGCTGGGCCAAGTCATGACGAGCAGATGCAAGTTGACCTGCCAAATCGACAAGATTGACTTCCAACTTCTTAAGCTCTGCTTCCATGTCCTCAGACGAAAGGTTATTACCTGTCAAGAGATTGTATTCTTCCGTAATCTTTGCAAAGTAAAGCAAGACATCGTCTACAGTCCCACCATATTTACGCGTAATGGTATGAAGGAGGTCCAAACGATTCTCAACCTGCATAAGCCGATTGCCGTTAAAATCAAGGTCCTCAATAATAGCTTCCAGACGTTTGCTAATGTCTTCTAAGACATAGTAAGTCTCAGACAAAGAGCTTGAAATTTCACGGTATTCAGGGTCGTACTCTTCAACACTTTCCATGTCATTCATGGCCGAACGAACATTGGCCAGACTCGAGAACTCTTCATTGTCCAACATACTATAGGCATTGGTCAGCGTATCCGCAATATTTTTATGATTGAGAAGTTTATCACGCTCTTGATTGAGAGCCAGGTCTTCTCCAGCTCGCAAGTTTGCTGCCTCAATCTCTGCCATTTGAAATTCCAACATTTCAATACGAGCCTTGTGTTCCTGTTGGTTTTTCTTGACTTCCAGAACCTGCTTGCGCATTTTACGGTAGGCATCAAAACTCGTTTGATAGGTTTCTTTCAAGTCCCAAAAGGCTGCATCGCCGAATTCATCCAACATTTGAATATGAAGTTGAGGACGCATTAACTCCTCTTGGTCATGCTGACCATGAATATCTACTAGATGTTGTCCAATAGCACGCAAAACAGATAGATTGACCATCTGGCCATTCACACGGCTGATACTACGACCATTTTGCAAGATCTCTCGACGGATGATAATCTCATCACCCATTTCCAAACCTTGCTCATCAAAAATTTCCTGCAAAAGGCGACTATTTTCAACGGAGAATAGCCCCTCAATCTCTGCCTTTGGCGCACCATGACGAATAACATCTGTCGTAGCACGAGCTCCCAACATCATATTCATAGCATCAATGATAATCGACTTCCCTGCACCCGTTTCACCAGTCAAGACAGTCATTCCCTTTTCAAAATTGAGGGAAATAGCCTCAATAATGGCAAAGTTTTTTATCGAAATTTCAAGTAACATATAGACCTACCAATTTTTTACTTGTTCAAAGATTTCCTCAGCTAGACTTTCACTTCTGGCAATGACTAAAATCGAACTATCATCAGCTAAACAGCTAAAAATCTTGTCCGCAAAAGTCTCGGTTAACTGAGCTTTTACAAAAGCTGTATTTCCTGGAATAACTTGGAGATTGATCATCTTATCCATCAATTCAGCCGATTCGATATTGTCTTCAGCCAGTTGCAAACTTTTCACAATTGATTTTGGCAATTCATAGACATAAGTGTTGTCTCTCAAAGGAATTTTGACAATGCCCAGCTCTTTGATATCTCGTGATACCGTCGCTTGAGTGGCAGTGATACCTGCTTCTTTCAAATGTTCTACAATTTCTTCTTGCGTACCGATTTGATAATCTGTCACAAATCGTCTAATTTTTTCAAGTCTCTCTTTTTTATTCATTTTTAAATTGACTATGCGCCCTCTCTACTACTTCTTCAATTTCAGCAAGAACCTGATTGCTTGCTGACTCTTCTTTTTTCAAATACGCTAAAAACTCAATATTTCCATGACCGCCTTGGATGGGAGAAAAGTCCAAACCAAGAACTGAAAAGCCTTCCTCTACTGCCATAGCTGTGACAGATTCAAGGACATTCTGATGGACCTTGGCATCGCGAATAATCCCATTTTTCCCAATCTGCTCTCGACCTGCCTCAAACTGAGGCTTAACTAGAGCCACAACCTGACCTTGATTTGTCAAGACTCGGTGCAAGGCTGGCAAAATCAGACTTAGGGAAATGAAACTCACATCAATGCTGGCAAAGCTCGGTTCCTTTTCGAAATCAGTCTTTTCAGCATAGCGGAAATTGAACTGCTCCATGCTGACAACCCGTGGGTCTTGGCGTAATTTCCAAGCCAACTGATTGGTACCGACATCGACTGCAAAGACCAACTCAGCACCATTTTGCAACATGACATCGGTAAAACCTCCAGTAGAGGCACCAATATCAATCGTTGTAGCTCCTTCAACTGACAAATCAAAGACCTGCAGGGCCTTCTCCAGTTTCAAACCACCACGGCTAACATACTTGAGTTTCTCCCCCTTGAGTTTTAGCTCGGTGTCATCTGGAATTTTCTCTCCTGGTTTATCAAACCGTTCTCCATTCAGGACTGCTACGACTAGACCAGCCATCACACCGCGCTTGGCCTGCTCTCTCGTTTCAAACAAGCCCTGTTTATAAGCTAATACATCCACTCTTTCCTTAGCCATTGATTCTCAAACTTTCTACTACACTTACAATCGATTCTGTTTCAAAAGGAATCTGCTGGGCAATTTCTTCTAATTTTGCATTTGCTTGATCCAAAGTTTTGTTACAAAAGACAACAGCCTCTTCCAAACCCAACAAGGCAGGATAGGTTGATTTTTCTGCTTGCAAATCTTTTTGAGGTGTCTTGCCGATTTCCTCAAAACTAGCTGTCACATCCAACACATCGTCTCTGACTTGAAAAGCAAGCCCAATCAATTCACCAACAGTTTTCAGTTTTTCTTGTATTTCAGGTGCCAATTCAGCTATGATGGCAGCCGCTTGAAAGGGATAGGCTAGTAGTTTTCCGGTCTTATTGGCATGAATGGTCTGAAGTTCTTCCAAAGACAAGTGCTGGTGTTCACCTTCCATATCCAAAACTTGCCCTGCCACCATTCCCAGACTTCCTGAAGCAAGGGATAAATTGGCAATCAAGTCTACCTTAATCTGACTTGGCAAATCTGCCTGCGCTATCAAGGCATAAGGATCTAGGAACAAGGCATCTCCTGCCAAAATGGCCATAGCTTCACCGAATTTCCTATGGTTGGTCAAACGCCCTCGACGGTAATCATCATCATCCATGGCAGGAAGATCATCGTGAATCAAGCTCCCTGTATGAATCATTTCCAAGGCCGCAGCTACCTGCGCGTGAGCAGGTTTGATGGCAACCTGCAAGGCTTCCAGAACTTCTAACAAGAGAAAAGGTCGAATACGCTTGCCACCAGCATGAATGGAATAGAGAACAGACTCCCTCAAACTAGAAGCAAACTGCTGATCTCCATAAAAGTCTTCCAAAGCCGACTCGACAAGAGCTAATTTTTCTTGCTTCTTCATTCAAAATCACTTTCTGTTCCGTCTTCTTGCATGACCTTAACCAAGGTCTTTTCAGCCTTGTCCAGCGTCGCTTGGAGCTCTTTTGACAAAATCATCCCCTTTTGAAAGGCGGCAATCGCATCTTCCAGAGCAATTTCACCATTTTCCAAACTTTGGACAATAGTCTCCAGTTCTGCCAGGTTTTCCTCAAATTTCTTTTGTTTTGACATCTTTAACCTCTAATTCTACTTGACCATCTCGCATCAAAAGCGTCACTTGGTCTGTTTTCTTTAAATTCTCAACCGAATCAACTACGGACTCTTCTTTTTTGACAATTGCATAGCCACGCGCCACGATTCGACTGGTATCCAACATGAGCAAAGCTTCTGAAAGTCGCTTCACTTCAGCAACCTTGGCATCATAAACCAGCGCCATTTGGCTACGTAGGAGCTTGTCTAACTGACCTAGTCGGTCTTGATAACGTTGAATTTTGGTAACAGGTGATAACTGAACCAGTCGATGCGTCCTTGCTTGGACTAATTGGTTGCTATCGGAAATCCGTGTTCGCAAACTTTGTTTTAAGCGCAGTTGCAGCTGATCCAAGCGTTGCAAATAACCGTCATACAAACGCTCTGGTTGTCTAAAGATAACAGACTGACTGCATTTTTTCAAAGCTTCTTGTTTCTTAGATAGGACATTTCGGACTGCTGTTGCCATCCGTTTTTCTTGATTTTGCAAATGAGCTAATACATCCAACTTGGTCACAGGTGTTGCCAGTTCAGCCGCTGCTGTCGGCGTCGCAGCCCGTCTATCTGCCACAAAATCCGCCAAGGTCACATCCGTCTCATGCCCTACACTAGAAATGATTGGTAAACGAGATTCAAAAATAGCTCGTACCACAATTTCTTCGTTAAAGGCCCAGAGATCCTCGATGGAACCACCCCCACGACCAATAATGAGCAAATCCAAATCGTCCCGTTGATTAGCACGCGCAATATTTCGAGCAATTTCTTCTGCCGCTCCATCACCTTGCACCTTAGTTGGATAAAGCAGGATATCGACACCTGGAAATCGCCTGCTGACGGTCGTGATAATATCTCGAATAACGGCTCCACTGCGACTGGTTACTACCCCAATTCTCTTAGAAAATTGGGGCAGAGGTTGCTTGAAGCGTTCTTGAAACAGTCCTTCTTCTGTCAATTTTTTCTTGAGTTGTTCAAACTGAATCGCAAGCGCCCCAACCCCATCAGGCTCAGCCTTTTCAATGATGATGGAGTAGCTACCGCTCGGTTCATAGACCTGTACACGCCCAATCACATTGATCTTCATCCCTTCTTCCAGATCGAAGCCTAATTTATGATAAATCCCAGACCAAATTGTCGCTTGAATAACTGCATGGTCATCTTTTAGGGAGAAATATTGGTGAGTAGGGCGTTTACGAAAGTTGGAAACTTGACCAGTTAAATAGACCCGTTCCAAGTAAGGGTCTTTATCGAATTTCATTTTCAGATACTTGGTCAAAGTTGTTACCGATAAATACTTTTCCATCTCCACCTACTATTCATTTTCTTGCTCTTTCATAGGTATTATTATACCAAAAATATGCCTAAAAATCTCCATTTATGTACCATTATGAGATAAAAATAGAAAAAGGAGGCAAGGCCTCCACGTCTGATTATTTGCTGTTTCGAGCTTCTTCCAAAATCTTTGCAATCTTGGTCGTCAACAGGTCGATAGCCACTGTATTGCTGACCCCTTCAGGAATGACGATATCAGCATAACGCTTAGTTGGCTCGATAAACTGGTGGTACATTGGTTTGACAACACCTAAGTACTGGTCAATAACGCTATCAAGGCTACGGCCACGTTCTTCCATATCGCGCTTGATACGACGAATAATGCGCACATCATCATCTGTATCCACAAAAATCTTGATATCCATCAAATCACGCAGACGCTTGTCCTCCAAAACCAAAATCCCCTCAACGATAAAGACATCTTGAGGCTCTTGACGATAGGTCTTGCTGCTTCGTGTATGCTCTGTATAGTCATAAGTCGGAATGTCCACCGGACGCCCTGCCAACAACTCCTTAATCTGCTCGATCATCAAGTCTGTATCAAAGGCAAAAGGATGGTCATAGTTGGTTTTGACACGCTCTTCAAAGGTCAAATGAGACTGATCCTTGTAGTATGAATCATGCTCAATCATGGAAATCTTTTCATCAGGGAAGTGCGATAAAATGGCTCTTGAAACACTGGTCTTACCTCCACCAGAACCACCTGTCACTCCGATAATGATTGGTCTATTTTGCATGCTATCCTCCGTTTTTTTATCCGTCGTCTATTCTATCATATTTTTTGCAAAATTTATAGTCTAGTTTTGGATAGTCTAGGGGAAGAATTCAAATCCTACACTCTAATTATACTAGTTAAAAACCTTTCGTGGCTTATAGAGATTATCCCGTTTTTCTAGAATGGCTAGCAATTTGTCATCTTCAAAGGCAGCTAATTCTTGTTCTGTTTGGTCGAGCTCGATAAAACGACCAAAGCGTACTTCTGTAGCCTCTTCTTGAGTTAGGAAAACTTTAACAAGGTCGCCTGTCCCAATCTCTAGAGGATGGAGAAAGTCCAATTGAACAGCCTCCACTTTTTCAGCAATTTCTTCCAAGGTAAGAGCATCTTCTAGTTGCAAACCAGCTGCACTAGTACGAGTTAACTGAGACATATGGGCAGCATAGCCAAGTTTTTCTCCCAAGTCAACCGATAAGGTACGAATATAGGTTCCCTTGCTACATTTCACACGGAAAGTAAAACGTGCAAGATGGACATCATAAGAAATCGGACTTGTTCGTTCAAATTGATAAATGGTCACCTGACGTTCTGGACGCTCGACTTCCTGGCCAGCACGCGCATACTCATAGAGCTTACGACCATTAACCTTAACAGCCGAATACATAGGCGGAATCTGAGTAATAGGCCCAGTCAAGCTCGCAATCGCTTCATCGACAAGCTTTTCATCCAAGGGCGACAGAACGGGTGTTTCAACGACCACTTCCCCACTGGCATCCTCAGTCGTCGTGGAATAGCCAAGAGTGATTTCCCCCTCATAGACCTTACCCTCGTCCTGCATAAACTCAACCATGCGTGTTGCCTTGCCAACCGCAATGGGCAAAACACCCACCACATCCGGATCCAAGGTCCCACCATGACCAATCTTCTTGGTTCCCAAAATCTTACGCAGTTTAAAAACCGCATCATGCGAGGTCATCCCCGCTTCTTTTTTTAAGTTGATAATACCGTTCATATCTTGCTTTCTGATTTATTTAAAATACGTCCTCTTCAAGAATTGTTACATAGTTCTCTTTTGTAGCCAAAGAAAGGTTACTTAAACGTTTTGCTTGATTCATAATTATTTTATCAAATACATTTCTTACAAATCGACCGTTTGCATTCTTATTTTCAGAAATACCACTTTGTTTTTCAAGATACTTTTTTAATTTCTCTGTAGCTGAATCTTGTAAAATGTAATCCTCTTTCTTGCAGTATGATAGAAAAATCTCGAACATTTGATTTACTGTATAATCTTCAAATTCAACAAAATAATTAAAGCGTGACTTTAATCCAGGATTAGATTCAAAAAACTTTTTCATTAAATCATCATATCCTGCTACAATAACAACTAAATCATCACGATAGTCTTCCAAAGCTTTTGTTAGTTCAGTCAAACACTCTCGACCATAACTGTCACTTTTTTCATTTTCTGTAATACTATAAGCTTCATCAATAAATAAAACGCCACCTTTAGCTTTTTGGATCAGTCTTTTAACTTTTAAAGCAGTTTGCCCTTGATATTCTGCTATTAAGTCTGTTCTACTTGCCTCTATAAAGTGACCTTTACTTAGTATTCCTAGAGAACGATACATATTACCAACAATTCTAGCAACTGTTGTTTTACCTGTACCTGGATTACCTAAAAACGCCATATGCATAGTTCTATTCGTTTTTTTCAACCCAATCTTTTCTCGATTTTTCTGAACTTTGTTAAAGATTACTAAGTCTTCTATTTCTTTCTTTACATTTTCTATACCTATCAGAGATTTTAATTCGTCTGACAAATCCTCGAATGTTTTACTACTAATTTCCTTTAATATAACGTATTCAGTATCTATTAATCTAGAACCAAGATATTTATACAGTAACTCTAAAATCGTTGATTGTCTATCTTTAATTTTAGGAAATTTATTATTATTTGACAAATTCCCTAAACGCTTTATAAACTCTAATTCCGAATGCTTTTTATTATCGACAATTTCTTGAAGAACAATCTCAAATTCATAAAAATTATTTGTTAAATCATCCAGTTTTTTCACTTCCGACTTTAACAATTTTAAATAAGTTTCACTAATCATTTACATTCCTTTAAACAATATAAATAATACTATTATAACAACAGCGACTCCAAGAGTATAGAATCCTTTTCTAAGGAAACTAATCTCTTTTTGTTTTTCCTCTAGTTCAGTTTGAAATTTCTCGACAATTAAAGTAAGATTTTTACCTTCCTCTATTAATCGAACATTCATCTTGTCTACATCGTTTTTAAGATTATTTTGTGTTTCTTCAACTTGTAAATGCAAATCGTTAAAACTATTTTCTATTTTCACTAATGATTTTAGCTTCGCTTTTAAACTATCAATTTCAATTTGAATTTCACTTTGCTTCTCTTCAAGTTGTTCTAACTCTTCTAGCTTTTTATGATGTTTCTTCAATATATCAATTAAATCTTTATTCTGTTTAAAAACATCATCTAATAATTTTTTATTACCAGTTTGATATTCTTCTATCTCATGTAATCCCTGTATAGCTTTATTATTTGCCTCTTTTGCTGCAATCAAAGATTTTGAAATACTTTGAATATACTCATCATCCAATATTTGGAAAGTTTCGTAAATAGTATTAAATTCTTGAATAATCTTTTTTATGTGAATATTTTGTTCAATCATTCTATTTTGAACAGCATCAGTAAGAGCGTTTAAATCTTTACCCTTAACATCATATTCCATTCCAATAAAGCCTAACATAGGATCATCTGTTGGAACTGTTGGTAAATCTGACTGTTCAGGGATCTCTTCACTAAAGGCTTTTAGCTCTTGTTTTTTTTCATTAAATCTTTCAGAATTTGCTAAAACTTGAATCTCTAATTCTTCTGACATAACATTCTCCTATAATAAAACGTTTAATGCATTTTGCATTTCTTCAAGTTCACTTTGCTTTTCATCAAAGTAAATTTCATTAGCTAATAATCGCTGTTTGAAATCAATCTTCGAATTAGAAAACTCTTCATCAACATTGCCAAGTAGTTCTCTTAGTTTTTGATGGTTCTTAGCCATCTTACTGAAGATATCATTTCGCTTAACAGCAACATTTTGCTCGGCAACAAAAATTTGAACATCCTGAATTCTTAATAATTCATTTTTCTTATTAGCTTGTTTCTTTTGATTTTCCTCAATTAACTTTCTGGAAATAAATTGATCAATTCCATTAATAATTATTGCTCCCAAAATTCCGGTTAGTAAACTAGCTAAAAACATTCCTAGAATATTTGCAATTTTTCCTAAATATTTAATTTCTTTATTGAAGGCTTTTATTTTTTTAAAATAATTTTCAAAATACTCTCCTAAAAACATTGCTCCTACACCTACTAATGCAGAAGTAATGATTTTTGAAACATGGGCAATTTTAATTTCAATAGAATGAGATTGATTTTCAGGGTTTGATAGATAAGAAATACTTTCTCTGATAGAACCAAATAATTGTTTAAACAAGTTTGGAAGTTTTTGTAATTTCTGGTTAAATACGCCAATAATTTCTCCTACGATGCTTCCAACAAAACTATCTACACCTACTTTAATAAAATCTTTGATTTTACCAAAAAATGAATGAAGTGCTTTTTTCATTTCCTCTATAAATGTATCAAAAGAGTGTTTTTTTGCTTTAAAATACCTCACTAAAGCATTCATAATTTCCTTCAGCATCCCAAATAATGCTGCAATAAACATAGCTTTTATAGCATCTTTACCAGCTTTATTGGCCATTCTGACAGAAGCTTTCTTTGCAATATCCTTATTAATAGCTTTCTTCGCTGTTTTTTCAGATTTGAGCATTTTCTTCGAATCAGCTGCTAATTTATCATTTAATCTTTTATTATTTTCAGCCTTAAGATTTCGCTTTTCGGCATCTGAGATATTCATCTTATCAATTTTTTTATTAGCTCTTTCAACTTGTTCTTTTAGATTTTTTTCTCTCGCTTCTCTGTTCTTTATATAGTCACTATTGGATGTTGCTCCTTTACTTTTATTCAGCGATTCATTAGTTGCTGCAAAATTTTCCTTTTTATTTGCTAAATCAGCAGTTTCAATATCTGCTATTTTCCTCCATGGGTTTTCAAAAATCTGTTTTCTTGGTATGACGTGATCCAAATTAGCTTTTTCGTTAATTTTTATTGTTTTTCCAGTATATTCATCCTTTAAATTTCCATTTTTTTGCCTTTCCTTCATAGCATTATTTGCATCAGTATAGCTTTTATCTTTCATTATTTTAGCACCCTCTTCTTTTGTATAACCATTAGGATGTTTATCGTTATACTGCTTAAGAAGCGTGTCGCTTGTCATATCTAAACCAATTTGGTTCGCAAATTGACTCCAAATCTCATCTAAGATAACATCTCCTAATTTATCCGGGGAGCTAATTTCTTTACATTCCAATTCTAATTTTTCAAGATTAGAAAACTCAGTTGTAAATTGTTGTTCCAGTAGTTCTTCTAACTCATCGTAGTTTAAATTTTCAGACTCATATACTTCTTCCGCATTCAATACTAATAATTCATTTTCCACTGCTTTCTCACTCCCCCTTCAATGCTTCAAATTTCGCTTTCATAGTTGGATTTTTTCGAGTTAGTTTTTTAACAGAGACATCTTCCAATTTGTTGTTTGCAAGGCGAAGTTGGTTTTCGGATGTGGTTAGGAACTTCTTGACCTCTTCCATGCGTTTAATGGCCTTGTCGATTTCATCAATAGCTTTACCAAAGTTGGTTGAAGCTGAATTATAGTTTTTAGCAAAAGCTACTTTGAAGGCATCCAAATCTTCCTCAAAATGTGTAATATCAATATTCTGCTCCCGAACCAAGGCCAATTCTTGTTTGTATTTTAGGGAATTAAGCGCCGCATTTCTCAAAAGCCCAATCAACTGGATAAAGAACTGAGGACGGACCACATACATCTTTTCATACTCGTGACTGACGTCAACAATTCCTGTGTTAAAGTAGTCGTTATCAGACTCTAACATAGTCACCAAAACGGCATACTCACAGTTCTTCTCCCGGCGGTCCTTGTCCAATTCCTTGTAAAAATCTGCATTCTTGTGCTTCTTCTCTGTTCCGTCCGCTTCATTCTTCATCTCAAACATGATGGAAATAATTTCGACCCCATTTTCATCACATTCACGGAAGATAAAGTCCCCTTTGGAACCACGCGCAGAAACCTTGTTATCCTTCTCAAAGTAGGCATTTGGAAAGGCAAAACTACGGACCTTGTTAAACTCACTCTCTGCATACTGTTCCAGACTTTCCCCAATCGCTTTTGTAGATTGTTGAGCTTTGAAATTCTTATAAAATTCGACTTGTTCACTTGCTGCTTTGAGCTGGGCTTCGTAGTTTTGTTTAAGAGAAGCCAAAGATAATTCATTTTCTTTTTCTTGCAAGAGGAGTTGATTTTTAACCTGATCCCGTTCTTTTTCAAGGTCAGAAAGGGTCTTTTGTAGTTGATTTTCATGCTCCAAACGCAAGGTAGCCAATTGGTTTTCCAAGGCCTGTACTTCCTTATCCTTAGCCAATAATGCCTGATGGCTTGTCTGTTCAACCTCTTTCTTGGCCAATTCTTTTTCTGTATCAAAGTTTTGGATTTGACTCTGTAATTGCGCAATTTCTTGGTCTTTTTGAGCTAGTTTAGACTGTTGTTCATTCATGACCTTTTGCTCAACCAAGGCCAGTTCCTGCCTCATCCTATCGTGTAGTTCCTTATCAAACTCTGCCGTTCTCACTTGGGATAAGAGTTCGGCATACTGGCTTTCATTTACTGTAAAGACTTCCCCACAGTTGGGGCATTTGATTTCGTTCATATCGTTCCTCTTTCTAGACTTCTTTATCCATTATATCATGCCTGAGGGAAAATCAAAAACAGTGAGTCAAAACCCACTGTTTATCTTCTGTTACTTTAAATTTTTTCCAAGGCCAAGCGCAAGTCTTCAATCAAATCATCTACATTTTCAAGTCCGATAGACAAACGAATTTGGTTTGGTGTGACACCTGCTGCTTCTAGGTCTTTTTCTGACAATTGACCGTGAGTGGTTGTTGCTGGATGGACAACTAGCGATTTAGCATCTGCCACGTTTGCTAGGTCAGAAAAGATTTCTAAATGATCAATTACCTTGCGTGCTTCTGCCTCTCCCCCTTTGACATGGAAGGTAAAGATTGAACCCACACCTTTAGGAAGATATTTCTCAGCCAATGCATGATAAGGACTATCTGCCAATTTTGGATAGTTAACTTTTTCTACCTTAGGATGTTTGATAAGGAAATCAACAATTTTCTCTGCATTTTGCACATGGCGTTCCACACGAAGTGAAAGGGTTTCAAGTCCTTGAAGCAAGAGGAAGGCATTAAATGGCGACAAGGCTGCACCTGTATCACGAAGCAATTGAACACGGACAGCAATAATAAAGGCTGCTGCACCGACATCACGAGTATAGCTCAAATTGTGGTAGCTTGGATCTTCCTCAACAAATTGAGGGAATTTTCCTGAAGCCACCCAGTCAAAACGCCCGCTATCGACAATCACTCCTCCAATAGTTGTACCATGCCCACCGATAAACTTAGTCGCAGAGTGAATGGCAATATCTACACCGTGAGAAAAAACGTTAATCAAATAAGGTGTTGCAAAGGTATTATCCGAAACTAGTGGAATCTGGTGTTTATGAGCAATCTCAGCCAATTTTTCCAAGTCAGGAATGTTTATCAAGGGATTCCCCAAGGTTTCAATCAAGACAAGCTTGGTATTGTCTTTGATAGCTGCTTCCACTTCCTCCAAATTATCAACATCGACAAAGGTTGTTGTGATACCATAACGAGGAAGGGTTTCTTTCAAAAGATTGAATGTTCCACCGTAAATAGTTGAGGCTGCTACAACATGGTCACCAGCGTGGGCAAGCGCCAAAATCGTATAAGTCACTGCAGCCATACCTGATGCGGTTGCAAGAGCTCCAACACCACCTTCAAGGGCAGCAATTCTTTCTTCAAAGGCAGCTGTTGTAGGATTGGTGATACGAGTATAAATGTTCCCTGGTTTCCTCAAGGCAAACAGATCGGCACCTTCCTGCGTGTCATCAAAAACAAAGGATGTTGTTTGATAAATCGGCACTGCACGAGACTTAGTTGCTGGATCCACAACTTGACCAGCATGCAATTGTAAGGTTTCAAATTTAAAATCACGAGTCATAAGGCTACCTCCATATAGTTTCATTAAGGATATTGTAGCACTATCTACCTATCTTGACTAATACCTCTTTTCTATATTTTGATATAAGAAGCGGCTATTACTTCTTACAAAATCGAAAAAAGCACGAATCAATCGTGCTCATTTTCTTAATCTACATAAGTATCTTCATTTTTATTGAGGAAGGCATATGGAAGACCCATCAAAAGACCTCCTCCGATAAAGTTTCCAATGAAGGTTACACCCCAGTGGCGAAGCATATTCCCAACACCGAAGTTAGCAATTGAATCAGCAGCAACACTGAATTTTACAATCGCGAAAGAAGCAAAGTTCGCCGCAATGTGCTCGTTTGTTAAGAATACAAACATGTAAATTGCTGACAACACAAGCCAAAGTTTGGCACCACCATCTTTGACCAAAACAAATGAAAGAATCGCAATATTTACGAAAATATTTGCCAAAATCGCCTCAAGCAAGATTAATTCATTTGAGCGGCCTAACTTCATCTCAACAACCCCTGAAATGAAACTATCGTGAGTCAGATGTGCATAAGCTGCTGAGTGGGCAAAGCCCCAACCTGCTATCAAGGCTCCGATAAGGTTAAACAAGGTACAGTAAAGTAAAATCTCAGCTGTTTTTCTCCAAGAGATTTTTTTCAAGAAACTACCAGCAGTCAAGAACATCATGTTTGATGTTACCAACTCGGCATTTAAGAAAACAATGTAGGCCAATCCCCAAGCAAAGACAAAGGGGAAGAGGAAACGTCCACTACCTGGTGCAATTTTATTAATCAAGTCAGCCCCAACTGCACCAGCAGCAGTACTGAAGGTTAAAAATGCACCTGCGAACATAGAACGAATCGCATACTTAAATTTGCTTTGACTATAAAGACTTTCTTTCTTCTTGCAAGCAAATTCAATCTTTGAGATAAATTCTGAAGAAACCATAATAAACTCCTAAAAATTTTTTACCTGATAATTATATCACAAACTTTAAAATCAAGGAAGCGTTTTCTGTATTTCATAAAAGTTTATTTTTATGAAAATCTTAAAAAATCAGTGAAATCCAGGATTTCACTGATTTGTATTAATAAAATTGTTTATATGGTTGATTGAAAGCTGTTAGGATTTCATCAGATGTTTGTGAATATTCTTTTGTTTCTTTCAAATCGCCTTTTACAATAATACGTTCTGTAGCAGCAAGGTCTTCACAGGTTACTAATGTAATCTCATTTACCCCATCTCTATCATCAACTTCATCAACACGATCCGGTGTAACACGTTTGACTTCACGTATTTCATAAGTATAAACTTTATTTTTATCGGTTAGATAAATCTTCATACCATTTTTAGCGTTATCCAAAGGAGAAAATAACATTTTATTAGCATTATTGACACCAAAAATATGATGACTAGCTAGACTATAATTTCCTTTCCCCATCACTTGATCGCGTTTCATGGTACCAGCACCATAGAAGAGATTGACATTATCAAGCCCTTTAAAAATTGGCAGATTCATTTCTAATTCAGGAACTGCAATTCCGCCGATAACTGGTAATTTTTGAGCATCCCATTGAGAAGCTAGAACCGCTTCAGAAGAGATAGCATTGACAGAATCAAAATCAAAATTTCCTTCTGTATCCTGATTTTCTTCTATTTTTTCTTTTGATACCTGACTAACTTGGTACTTATTGGTATTCCAAACTATGAAAATATCACGAATTTTAGCATTAAAAATCAAAGCAATTGATACTAGTATCAGAAATCCTGCCAGGATATTGGTCAGTAGATTTTTTCGTTTGTTTTTCTTTTTATTATTTTTTTGAGACATTATGCTTCACCTTCTGTTTCGTTTTCTGTCCCAACTTCTTCTTTTTCTGCCGCTGCAACCGTTGTAAAGGTCACAATTTTAGCATCTTGATCCAGACGCATTACTTTAACTCCCATAGTTGAGCGTCCTGTTTGTGAAATATTGGCAACATTGGTTCGAATCATGACACCAGTATCAGTGATAATCATCAAGTCTTCATCACCTTTCACAGTCAAGAGACCTGATAGAGGACCATTTTTTTCAGCCACATTAGCCGTCTTCATCCCTTTACCACCACGACCTTTTGTTGGATATTCAGTCGCGACTGTACGCTTACCATATCCTTTTTCTGTGATGATAAGAACCTCGTCTTGATCAGTAATTACGCTAGCACCAACTACTGTGTCTCCCTCACGGAGATTAACACCTTTCACACCTGTGGCGATACGACTCATGCCGCGAACGGCTGATTGATTAAAGCGAACTGCATACCCAAACTTGGTACCAATGATAATATCCGTATCTTCTTCCGTCAACAAGACATTAATCAACTCATCTTCATCCTTGAGGGTCAAAGCCTTGAGACCATTCTGACGAATGTTAGCAAATTCCTTAACGCTTGTTCTCTTCACAATACCATGACGGGTTGTAAAGAAGAGATAAGCATCATCACTGCGTTCAGACTCAACATTGATAATCGTCTGAATACTTTCGCCTTCATCCAATTTCAAGAGATTAACTACTGGTAGTCCTTTGGCCGTCCGACCATACTCAGGAATTTCATATCCTTTCAGGCGATAGACGCGTCCTTTATTTGTGAAGAAGAGCAGGTGATCATGGGTGCTAGTCGACACTAACTCACGAACAAAATCGTCATCCTTAACACCTGTACCTTGAACACCGCGGCCACCACGTTTTTGAGCAGTAAATTCAGCTTGGTCCAGACGTTTGATGTATCCCTTATTAGAAAGCGTAATCAAGACATCCGATTCTTCAATCAAATCCTCATCTTCAAGACTCAATACTTCACCGACCATCAACTCTGTACGACGTTGGTCGCCAAACTTACGCTTAACTTCATCCAATTCTTCTTTGATGATTTGAGAAACACGTTCTGGTTTAGCAAGAATATCTGCTAAATCCGCAATCAGAGCCAAGAGGTCATCATACTCAGACTGAATCTTGTCACGTTCCAAACCTGTCAAACGACGGAGGCGCATGTCTAGGATAGCCTGACTTTGACGTTCAGAAAGCTTGAACTTACTCATCAATTCAGCTTGAGCTTCCGCATCCGTTTCACTAGCTCGGATAATACGAATCACTTCGTCGATATGGTCTAGCGCAATCAAGAGACCTTCTAAGATATGCGCACGCGCTTCTGCTTTTTCCTTATCAAAACGTGTCCGACGAACAACCACTTCTTTTTGGTGCTCAATATAAGCATCTAAAATCTGACGAAGAGACAAAATCTTCGGTACACCATTTTGAATCGCCAACATATTAAAACCAAAGTTGGTTTGCATCTGGGTCATCTTGAAGAGGTTGTTGAGGATAACATTGGCTGAGGCATCACGCTTGACTTCAATAACAAATCGAACACCTTCACGGTTGGACTCATCACGGACTGCTGTAATCCCCTCAATACGTTTTTCCTGAACCAAACGAACAATATGCTCATGAACCTTTGTTTTGTTTACCATGTAAGGAAATTCCGTTACAACGATGCGCTCACGGCCAGTCTTAGTTTCTTCGATTTCAGTACGAGAACGAAGAACAATCGAACCTTTACCTGTTTCGTAAGCCTTATGGATACCTGATTTCCCCATCACAAGGGCACCTGTTGGAAAATCTGGACCAGGCAAGACTTCCATCAAGTCCTTGGTAGTCACTTCAGGATTGTCCATGACCAACTTCACTGCATCAATGGTTTCACCCAAGTTATGAGGGGGAATATTGGTCGCCATCCCAACGGCAATACCAGTTGCTCCATTAACCAAAAGATTTGGAAAACGAGCTGGCAAGACCAAGGGTTCACGTTCATTGGCATCATAGTTATCAACGAAATCAACTGTATTTTTATTGATATCACGAAGCATCTCTAGAGCAATCTTGCTCATACGTGCCTCAGTGTAACGCTGGGCGGCAGCACCATCTCCATCCATGGAACCAAAGTTTCCATGCCCATCTACAAGCATGTAACGGTAGCTCCACCATTGAGCCATACGAACCATGGCTTCATAGATAGAGGAATCCCCATGTGGGTGGTATTTACCCATGACGTCCCCTGTAATACGAGCAGATTTTTTATGGGGTTTGTCTGGAGTAACACCCAATTCATTCATTCCATAGAGAATCCGACGGTGAACCGGTTTCAAGCCATCTCGAACATCAGGAAGAGCCCGCGCTACGATAACACTCATGGCGTAATCGATAAAGCTCGTCTTCATCTCCTTTGTCAGATTGACATTCACTAAATTTCTATCCTGCATTAATAAATGCCTCATTTCACTATTAGTAATTAATAATATTATACCATAATGTCCGCCATATTTCAGGTATCCAAATTAGCTAAAACGTTTACATCAAGAACTCCAAGGCATATTCGTGACAAAGCTTTTTAAAAGTGATAGAATTAAAATAACTGGGGAAATCCCTGAATAAAATTAAGGAGATGTTTAGAACAATGACTTCAACTAAACAACACAAAAAAGTTATCCTTGTCGGAGATGGTGCTGTAGGTTCATCTTACGCTTTTGCACTTGTTAACCAAGGAATTGCACAAGAGCTTGGAATTATCGAAATTCCACAATTGCATGAAAAAGCTGTTGGTGACGCGCTTGACCTTAGTCACGCCCTTGCCTTCACTTCACCTAAAAAAATCTATGCAGCTCAATACTCTGACTGTGCAGACGCTGACCTTGTTGTAATCACTGCAGGTGCTCCTCAAAAACCAGGTGAAACTCGTCTTGACCTTGTAGGTAAAAACCTTGCTATCAACAAATCAATCGTAACTCAAGTTGTTGAATCAGGTTTCAAAGGTATCTTCCTTGTTGCTGCTAACCCAGTTGACGTTTTGACTTACTCAACTTGGAAATTCTCTGGTTTCCCTAAAGAACGCGTTATCGGTTCAGGTACTTCACTTGACTCAGCTCGTTTCCGTCAAGCACTTGCTGAAAAATTGGATGTAGATGCTCGTTCAGTTCACGCCTACATCATGGGTGAACACGGTGATTCTGAATTCGCTGTTTGGTCACACGCAAACATCGCTGGTGTAAACCTTGAAGAATTCCTTAAAGACACTCAAAATGTTCAAGAAGCTGAATTGATTGAATTGTTCGAAGGTGTTCGTGATGCAGCCTACACAATCATCAACAAAAAAGGTGCAACATACTACGGTATCGCAGTAGCCCTTGCTCGTATCACTAAAGCAATCCTTGACGACGAAAACGCAGTACTTCCACTTTCAGTATTCCAAGAAGGTCAATACGGAGTTGAGAACGTCTTTATCGGTCAACCAGCTGTTGTTGGTGCACATGGTATCGTTCGTCCAGTAAATATCCCATTGAACGACGCAGAAACTCAAAAAATGCAAGCATCTGCTAAAGAATTGCAAGCTATCATTGACGAAGCATGGAAAAATCCAGAATTCCAAGCAGCTTCAAAAAACTAATTTAACTATAGACAACTCCTTGAATCATCAGGGAGTTGTTTTTTATCTATATTATAGTAAATTGAAATAAGATAGAACAAATTAATTTCTAGAAATATTTTAGCAGCCACGGCGTACTATTCTAGTTGTAATCCACTATAAGAACTAAACATTTTATGAAATTTTCGTTCAAAAAACAATATCCCTTTAAAAGCTATCATGTCATGTCTTGGGCATGAAGACAAAAAGACTACCAATCAGATTTATACTCACATCACAAAAAGTATGGAACAAGCAACGATTTACTCTTTAGCTACAGTTGCATTAAATCAAAAGTAAAAACTTTGCTCATATACAAAAAAAGCCCATCATACAGGCTATACAGCTTGATACGATAGGCTATTTTTCTATTAATTAACGTACTGTACGGATACGCATTGTGTTTGTACGAACAGCTTCTCCAACTGGTACACCAGCAACAATAACGATATCGTCACCAGATTCTACTAGACCTGCTTCAACTGCTTTACGTTCAGCAATTTCGAACATATCGTCAGTTGAAGATGGAGCATCTGTCAACATTGGGATAACACCCCAGTTCAACATCAATCCACGTTCTGTCAATTCGTCGAATGTCAATGCCAAGATGTCAGCATTTGGACGGTATTTAGAGATCAAACGTGCAGTGTGACCTGTCTTAGTAAGAGTTACAACCAATTTAATGTCCATTGAGTTAGTAGCATCTTTAACAGCTGAAGCCATTACTTCTGTCTTAGAGTTACGTTCGAATGAATCTGAGTTCAAACGTCCGTATTCGTTAAGAAGAGTTTGAGCGTTCTTATCGATTGTAGCCATTGTAGTTACTGACTCAAGTGGGTATTTACCGTTTGCAGACTCACCTGAAAGCATTGTAGCGTCAGTTCCATCGATAACAGCGTTAAATACGTCTGATACTTCTGAACGAGTTGCACGTGGTTTTTCAGTCATTGTTTCAAGCATGTTTGTTGCAGTGATAACAACTTTACCTGCAGCGTTCACTTTAGTGATGATCATTTTTTGGTAAACTGGAACCATTTCGAATGGTACTTCGATACCCATGTCACCACGAGCGATCATGATACCATCAGCAGCTTCGATGATTTCATCCAAGTTATCGATACCTTGTTGGTTTTCGATTTTAGCGAACAATTGAACATGTCCGTTTCCAGTTTCTTCACAGATTGCACGAACTTCGTTTACGTCTTTTGCAGTACGTACAAACGAAATAGCGATGAAGTTGATACCTTGTTCAAGACCAAAGCGGATATCGTCGTTATCGCGTTCAGCAAGAGCTGGGAAAGGAATTTTAGTGTTAGGAATGTTCACACCTTTTTGTTTAGCGATGATACCATCGTTTTCAACTTCAACTTCAAATTCACGAGTTGCGTCATCTTTAGCAACCACACGAAGACCAAGTTTACCATCGTCAACCAAAACTTGACGACCAACTTCAACATCATCATAGATATCAAGAGCACCAGCAACGTTCAATGCAATCACTTCACGAGTTGATTTGATTCCTTGTTTAGTTGCAACACGGATTTTCTCACCAGTTTTGTATGAATACTCTTTAGCTTCACCTTCGAACAATTCTGTACGGATTTCTGGTCCTTTTGTATCAAGAAGGAAACCAACTTTTTTACCTGCAAGTTTTTCAGCAAGTTTAACAGTTGCCATACGCTCACCTTGTTCTTGGTGGTCACCGTGTGAGAAGTTGAAACGGAATGTGTTAGCACCAGCTTCAATCAATTTAGCAATGTTTTTAGCTGAAGCTTCAACATCAAGTTTTTCACCCCAGTATCCGTCCTCACCGAATTTTTTACCACCACGGATTTCTACCGCAGGACCCAAAGTTGCAACGATTTTTACACGTTTGTTCATGATTTTTGTGACTCCTTTATATATATGACCTTTTTGGTCTTATTAACTAAATTGTAAATTATGACAAGCTCTTATTCAAGCTAGATAGCTCAATGTCAGCTTTGTGTGGGTTGTTAACCACAATCTTACCTTCTGCAGTAAGGCTAAACAATGCTCCTTCTTCTGCAGTTCCAAGAATTGGGTTTTCAACCATTTTCTCGTTACGGATACCAACCGCAACACCACCGATACCTTCTTTAAGAAGTTTAACAGCATGCGCACCCATACGTGACGCCAATACACGGTCACGCGCAGTTGGAGAACCACCACGTTGAATATGTCCAAGTTCTGTCACACGAAGGTCGCTTGTATCCCCAGCTTCTTTTAGTTTTTTACCAAATTCAGCTGCTGACATCACACCTTCTGCCAAGACGATGATATTGTGTTTTTTACCACACTCATAACCACATTTAATGCTTTCTACGATATCTTCAATCTTGAATCCTTCTTCAGGAATGATGATTTCATCAGCACCAGTTGCAATACCAGCCCAAAGAGCGATATCACCAGCGTTACGTCCCATAACTTCAATAACAAAAGTACGACGGTGACTTGATGATGTATCACGAATCTTATCGATAGCATCCATAGCAGTTGTAACCGCTGTGTCAAAACCGATTGTGAAGTCAGTACCAACGATATCGTTATCGATTGTACCTGGAAGACCGATAGCTGGGAAGCCATGTTCAGTCAAACGCATAGCGCCGTGGTAAGATCCGTCACCACCGATAACAACTACACCTTCAATTCCGTGTTTTTTCAATTGCTCAATCCCTTTAAGTTGCCCTTCAAGTTGAGCGAATTCTGGGTAACGAGCTGAGTGAAGGAAAGTACCACCACGAGAAATGATGTCTCCTACTGAAGCTGCATCTAGGGGATGAATTTCACCGGCAACCATACCAGCATATCCGTCATAAATACCAAACACTTCCATTCCTTCTGAAATTGCTTGACGAACAACTGCACGGATAGCAGCGTTCATACCAGGGGCGTCTCCACCACTAGTCAAAACAGCAATACGTTTCATATTGGTTTATGCTCCTTTTTCTTTTAACATTCTTATTAATTATATCACATTTGATTTTAAAATTCTTCTATTTTCCGTATTTTTAGCGATAAATCGTTTTCATAACCATTTCATTCAATTTCGCTTCTAATTCATTGGATTTAGCTACAAAATGATGGGGAGAAACGATTGTTTTCTGTTCCTCTTCATACCTGATAATGACTGGGATTGGACCTTTATACTGGTCTAAAATTCTCGAAATTTCTTGATCCGATTCATGATTTTTTACCTGTATCCAAAAGCGTTCAGCAACTGCTTCTCTTATTTCTTGTGCAATCATTTGCAGACGACCGTCACGTGACTGAATTTTTCCTTTTATATAGTAGAAGGCTCCTTCTCTTACTTCCTGTCCAACCTGTCGATATAAATCTGAAAAGAGGGTAACATCCAATTTTTTCTTACTGTCATCCACCTGTAAGAAAGCCATATTTTCACCCTTTTTGGTACGAATCACTTTTATTTTCTGAATTTCAACCAAAATAATAGCGTAGCTATTTTCTGACAAATTCCCAATTGGGGTAATCGGGTAAATAGCTTTACTTGCAATAGCTTGTAGAGGATGTTTGCTGACACCTATCCCTAAAAACTCTTGTTCCATATAGAATTTTTCTTGTTCCGTCCAATCTTCCGATTCCTGCCAACTATAAATGGTATCACCAAACAAGCTTCCTAACTCTTTCACAAATTCAAATAGATTAACTAAATTATTGAATACTTTTTGACGATTTCTTTCAAATGAATCAAAAAGACCAACTTTTACCAAAGGTTCTAGCAGAGGAAGTTTCAAATAATTCTCAGGTAATTTAGCTATAAAATCTTCAATGTTAGAATAAGGTCTATTTTCAAGAATCCAAAGTGCCAAATCCTTGCTTACTCCCTTAATAGATTTCAGGCCTAGATAGATGGACTTGTTGGCAATTTTATCGTGATAGGGAATGGTGTTGATGGACAGAGGCGCCACTTCAAAGCCTGCTTCAAGTGCATCTGTTAAGTAATCACTGTTGGCAGAATTCAACATGACCTGATAAAAAATGGCTGGATAATGCGTTTTGAAATAAGCCAACTGGAAGGCCAAGGCTGAGTATGCATAGGCATGTGACCTGTTAAAACCATAACCTGCAAACTTCTCCATGACATCAAAGACCTGCTCTGCCTTTTCCGCAGTATGGCCAGCTTCTAATGCTCCTTGGATAAAGGAAGCTCTCATCTCATGCATAGCAGAAGCATCCTTTTTCCCCATAGCTCGGCGCAAAATATCGGATTTCCCAAGACTAAATCCAGCAAAACGCTGAGCAACCTGCATAACCTGCTCCTGATAGAGCATAATTCCGTAAGTTGGAGCCAAAATATCCTCCAGTACTGGATCCAGAACAGTCACTTCTTCCTGCCCATGTTTCCTAGCTACAAAATTATTGATATAATCACTAGCACCTGGTCGATTTAGGGAAGTAGTTGCTACGACATCTTCAAAACAGACTGGTTGCACACGTTTGAGCAAGCGAATGGCACCAGGTTGCTCAAATTGAAAGATACCTTTTGTATTACCAGAAGCAAATAAAGCCAACGTTTCTTTGTCTTCCAAATCTATTTCTTCGACTTTAAGGTGAATACCTTCTGTTTCAGCAAGCAACTCTTGCATTTTCTGGACAAAGGTCAAATTTCGTAGTCCCAGAAAGTCCATCTTCAAAAGTCCACTTGCTTCGACTCCATGAGCATCATACTGAGTTAGTGGAATTTCATCACCATGCTTCAGAGGGATGTAGTTGGTCAAATCTTGGTCACTGATTACAACACCAGCTGCATGGACAGAGGTTTGTCTTGGATAACCCTCAATCTTGCAAGCAATCTCAAAGGCTTTTTTGTATTCTAACTTACTATTGATTTGCTGACGAAACTGGAGGTTACCCTCATAAGCCGACTTGAGATTGTCACGAAAACTGATTTTCTTGGTAATTGCAGATAATTCATACTCTGGCACACCAAAACGTTTCAAGACATCTCGAAGAGCTTGCTTAGCACCAAAAGTAGAAAAAGTAACGATTTGTGCAGCATGTTTACTACCATATTTATTACCAACATATCTGATAAAATCTGGACGATAAATATCTGGGATATCAATATCAATATCAGGCATGGTATAGCGTTCACGATTGAGAAAGCGTTCAAAAATCAGATTTTTCTCTACTGGGTCAATCCCTGTGATATCTAAGGCATAGGAAACCAAGCTACCAACTGCAGAACCCCGTCCCATACCCATATAATAGCCATTCGAACGTCCAAAACGCAGCAAATCCCAAACAACCAAGAAATAATCATCAAAGCCCATATCATGAATAACAGCCAATTCTTGGTCTAGTCGGTCTTGATATTCTTTGCTAGACAATCCCTTCTGAGCAAGCCCCAGTTCAGCACGTTCTCTCAATTCTTCTACTGCTGGTCTTGCTGGATTAAAACGAGGTAATTTTAGACTAGTATCCAAGTCATAAGAAATACCTGAAATAAGCTTTTCTAAGTTTTCCAAGGCTTGAGGAAAACGTTCTTGGAATAGTTTCTCTAAAGAACTTGCTGATATAAAAACATCTTGTCGCGAGCGTAAAGGGACTTCTCTGAGCGGTAGATTTTCTTTAATCGCTGTTAAGACTTGCAGAACTTCTCTATCCCTACTTTCAAAGGCATTGACCCGATAAAGGGGCAAGATTGGATGGTGAAATTCGCTTGCTATTGTTTCCGGATAAACTCCTATATAGTAATCACAGCCTAGATTTAGTGATTCAAGCTCTTCAAAATAAGGCACAATTACCGCGATATCCTCCAGGTACTGGGACAAGACTGACCAACTTTTCTCCCCCTGCATCTTGGCTGTTGAAAGCTTCATCAACTGCTGATAGCCCACACTAGATAGAGCTAAAAAGCGCAGATTCACTTCCTGAGCATCCACAAGCACATTCATTTCAAGCCCTAATAAAGGATGAATGCCATATTTTTTTGTAACCTCTAGAAAGTCAAAAGCACCATAAAGATTATCAATATCCATCATAGCCAGATGAGTGTAGCCGTATTCTTTAGCTACTCTCACATACTTTTCGATCGAAATGACGCTCTCCATAAAACTATAGACTGTTTTTGTATCTAGTTGTGCGATCAATTTACACTTCTCCTCTATCCTTCTCACTATATTATACCATTTTCAAAAAGAGAAAGACAAAAGCAATGACTCCTATCTCTATTTTATCCTTAAAGTAAAATTTTTTGAATGAAAAAAGCAAAAATACATTTAAAGAATCAAATGATCCGGTAATTTTTTTACTTTTTTATCCCAAGAAGTGAATATATCTTTTAAAATAGAAAGACACATCCAGTTAATCTATTTACTATTATAACTTGTGTTTAACTATAGAGTTGTACCTGTTTTCATATAAATAATATTCATTATTCTTTAATTAATTTCTTTCTCACTTAATGATTCCCTTTTTCCTATTTTTTTGATATAATAACCTTAATTATTATTTTACAAGGAGGTTTTATGCGCTTTAATCAATTCAGCTATTTATCACTTCCAAGAGATACTATTTTATATGAATTAAAAAAGTATGGATTTGATTTTCCATCTGAGTCAACAAATAAAAAGATGTTGGAGACTTTTCTAAGTCGTTTCTTTTTCACTTATCAAGACACCAACTACCCACTTTCCATCCTAGCAACTGATAAAAAAACAGACCTGCTGACATTTTTTCAATCAGAAGATGAACTGACAGCAGATATTTTTTATACTGTTGCTTTTCAACTTTTAGGCTTTTCTTATTTGGTTGACTTCGAAGATAGTGAAGCTTTTCGTAAAGAGACTGGATTTCCTATTGTATATGGTGACTTGATTGAAAATCTCTATCAGTTACTCAATACTCGCACCAAAAAGGGAAATACTCTTATCGACCAACTTGTTAGTGATGGTCTTATTCCGGAGGATAATGACTACCACTACTTTAACGGTAAGAGTTTGGCTACTTTTTCTAGCCATGATGTTATTCGAGAAGTGGTCTACGTTGAGTCTCGTGTCGATACCGACCAAAAAGGTCTACCAGACCTAGTCAAGGTTAGCATTATTCGTCCACGTTATGAGGGGCAAATCCCTGCCATCATGACAGCCAGTCCTTATCATCAGGGAACAAATGACAAGGCAAGCGATAAGGCTCTCTACAAGATGGAGGGCGAGCTTGAGGTTAAACCTGCTCACAAGATTGAGCTAGAGGAACCTCAACTCAATCTCGTCCAACCTCAAGGCCAAGCTGAGCTTGCGTCAGAAGCTGAGGAAAAGCTAAGTCACATCAACTCTAGCTATACACTCAACGACTACTTCCTCCCACGAGGATTTGCCAATCTCTATGTTTCAGGTGTTGGTACCAAAGACTCTACTGGTTTCATGACTAATGGAGACTACCAGCAAATCGAGGCCTATAAAAATGTCATCGATTGGCTTAATGGTCGTTGTCGTGCCTTTACCGACCACACGCGCCAGCGTCAAGTCAAAGCTGACTGGTCAAACGGAAAAGTTGCCACAACTGGACTTTCCTATTTAGGTACCATGTCCAATGGGCTTGCGACTACAGGCGTCGATGGTTTAGAAGTCATCATTGCCGAGGCTGGCATTTCATCTTGGTACAACTACTACCGTGAAAACGGTCTGGTAACTAGTCCAGGCGGTTATCCAGGTGAGGACTTTGACTCTCTTGCTGAGCTAACCTATTCTCGTAATCTCTTGGCTGGCGACTATATCCGTGGCAATGAAGCTCACCAAGCTGACTTAGAAAAAGTAAAAGTGCAACTGGATCGCAAGTCTGGCGACTACAATCAGTTTTGGCATGACCGCAATTATCTGCTTAATGCCCATAAGGTAAAAGCAGAGGTTGTCTTTACTCATGGTTCTCAGGATTGGAATGTCAAACCGCTTCATGTTTACCAGATGTTTCATGCCCTTCCTGCTCACATAAACAAGCACCTCTTTTTCCACAATGGCGCCCATGTGTACATGAACAACTGGCAGTCCATTGACTTCCGTGAGTCCATGAACGCCTTATTGACTAAGAAATTACTGGGACAAGATACAGATTTCAAACTTCCTACTGTTATCTGGCAGGACAATACAGCCCCTCAGACTTGGTTATCACTTGATAACTTCGGTGGGCAAGAAAACTTTGAAACCTTCTCACTTGGGCAAGAAAAGAAAGTCATTCAAAACCAGTACCCAGATAAAGATTTTGAGCGTTATGGTAAGACATACCAGACCTTCAATACAGAACTCTATCAAGGGAAAGTCAATCAGATTACTATTGACCTTCCTGTGACTAAGGATCTTCACTTGAACGGTCGAGCTCAACTCAATCTTCGTATCAAATCCAGCACAAACAAGGGGCTTTTATCTGCTCAACTACTGGAACTTGGTCAAAAGAAATACCTACAACCTTATCCAGCTATTTTAAGTGCTAAAACCATTGATAATGGACGCTACCACATGTTGGAAAATCTCTGTGAATTACCATTTAGACCAAATGCACAACGAGTCGTGACAAAAGGTTACCTCAATTTACAAAATAGAAATGATTTACTGTTAATAGAGGATATTACTGCAGATGAATGGATGGATGTGCAATTTGAACTGCAACCGACTATTTACAAGTTAAAAGAAGGAGATACTCTTCGTTTAGTCCTCTATACTACTGACTTTGAAATCACCATACGTGACAATACCGCTTACCAGCTGACTGTTGATCTTGAACAGTCTACACTTATCCTACCTCACTAAAAAAGGAGTTAAATTATTATGAATAAATCTGAACACCGACACCAACTCATACGAGCTCTTGTAACGAAAAATAAGATTCACACACAAGCTGAGTTACAATCTCTTCTTGCCGATAATGATATTCAAGTTACACAAGCGACACTTTCGAGAGATATTAAAAGTATGAACCTCTCAAAAGTACGAGAAGAAGATAACTCTTACTATGTGCTAAATACAGGCTCTATCTCAAAATGGGAAAAACGCCTCGAACTCTACATGGAAGATGCCCTTGTCTTGATGCGCCCAGTTCAACACCAAGTCCTACTAAAAACCCTTCCTGGACTGGCTCAATCATTTGGTTCTATCATTGATGCTTTGAGTTTCCCTGACGCTATCGCTACCCTCTGTGGTGATGATGTCTGTCTTGTCATCTGTGAAGATGCAGATGCAGCCCAACATTGCTTTGAAGAGCTGAAACGGTTCGCCCCACCATTTTTCTTTGGTGAATAAACAGAAACTGAACTCAAAAACTGCAGAACTCTCAAAATTTTAAACAGTAGTGAATTGATGTCAGCTAACAGCTAGCGAATACAATAGCTGATTCCTACTGAAAAGTGAGCTATGCAGCTTAATAAAACAAAAAAAGAAATCTATCTCATACATGAGTACAAAAGCTCCCCTTATAGTTTCTAGTGAAAAACAAATATTCACTAGAAACTATAAGGGGAGTCTTCATATATCTAAAAGAAATTCTAAATCTGTTTCAGCTTGATATAGTGTTTGAATAAAATGTGAACAAATTTATTAGGGAATTCAAATCAATTTCATGCTTTAAAAGTCGTTTCGTACTATTTTAAATTCAATTAATTATACATCATAGATAATCCGCTTCAAAAATCTCTTCAAATCACGTCAGGTTCACATTTCCGTATAAGATAAGAGAGAAATTTATTGTTGCAATACTTTTCTTGGTTTGGTACCTTCAGCTGGACCAATGATACCTGCCATCTCTAGTTCTTCCATGAGGCGGGTCGCACGGTTAAAACCAACTGACAAACGACGCTGAATCATGGATGCGCTGGCTTTCTGGGTTTCGATAACTAAAGCCTTGGCTTCCTCAAAAAGCGGATCTCCACCAGATTCACCATCTGAAAATTCTCCTTCATTTTCAGAAACCTCACCTGGATCAAAACTCTCATCGTAGTCCGCATCAGCCTGAACCTTGATGAAGTTTACGATGCGTTCAACATCATCATCCGAGATAAAGGAGCCTTGGAGACGAACTGGATGATTTTCATCAATCGGTTTAAAGAGCATATCTCCACGACCAAGCAGCTTTTCTGCTCCATTTTCATCCAAGATGGTTCGCGAGTCTGTACCTGATGATACCGCAAAAGCCACTCGAGATGGGACATTGGCCTTGATCAGACCAGAGATGACATCAACGGATGGACGCTGGGTTGCAAGAATCATGTGGATGCCGGCAGCACGCGCCTTCTGTCCAAGACGAATGATGGCATCTTCCACTTCCTTGCTGGCCACCATCATGAGATCAGCCAACTCATCCACAATCACGACAATGAGTGGCAGTGGAATCTGCTTATATTCAGACTGGGCATTAAACTCTTCTACCTTGGCATTAAAGCCTGCAATGTTACGAACTCCCACCTTGGCAAAAAGTTCATAACGATTTTCCATTTCATCCACAACCTTTTGCAGGGCCTTGCTGGCCTTGCGTGGATTGGTCACAACTGGAATCAAGAGATGGGGAATGTCATTGTAAACAGATAACTCAACCATCTTGGGATCGACCATCATAAATTTAACTTGGTCAGGTCTCGCCTTCATGAGGATGCTGGCGATAATGCCGTTAACAGCTACTGACTTCCCTGAACCCGTTGAACCTGCAACTAGCAAGTGGGGCATTTTGGAAAGGTCAAAAGCTCTTGCGGTACCATTAACCGCCTTCCCTAAAGGAATTTCCAAGAGATTTTCTGCTTTCGTTTGAGATTGTTCCCATAGTTCGCGGAAGGATACAGTCGCAATCTCAGAGTTAGGTACTTCAATTCCGACTAAGGATTTCCCTGGGATAGGTGCTTCGATTCGGACATCCTTGGCCGCCAAGGCTAGAGCGAGGTCATCTGCTAGATTGGAAATGCGATTGACCCGTACACCCACTGCAGGCTTGACTTCATACTTGGTCACAGATGGACCAATTTCGGCCCGTTCAACCGTTACCTTGATACCAAAGCTAGCAAAGGTTTCTTCTAAGATTTTGATGTTTTCCCGAACGATTTTCTTCTCTTTAGACTGGTCTTTGGGTTTATCAGGGGCAAAGAGTTGTAAGCTTGGAAGTTTGTATTCGAGGGCTTCCTTTGCTGAAAAATCGACCTGAACATCTTCATCATCAGAGCCATCTTCCTTTTCAGGGAATTCAAGTTCAGCTTGAGGCAGGATGATTTCTGGTTCCACCCACTCTTCTTCTGGAATAGGTGGAACGTCAAGCACAACATCTTCTGTCAAAATTTCACCTGTTTCCATATCGACAGGAGGCATATTAAGCAAGCCTTTCTCAGCCTCTTCTTTTTCTAATCTAGCCTCTTCCTCAGCCTTTTGGCGAGCTTTTTCTTCTTGTTTGACAAAGCGTTCCTCTTTTCGACGCTCATGCCCTTCTCGCCATTTGGCAAATTCTCTACTGAAAAATTCAGCAACATCATAAACAGACCAAGAGCTGACGAGAAGAGCCCCCACTAAAATCAAGATAACTCCAATAAAGTAAGTACCGATATTTGAAAAAAGAAAGGCGGTTGGCATATAAAGAGCGACCCCAATCAAGCCCCCACCAGCAAAACTGGTCGTTCGAAAACCGGTCAAATCCGTCACAACCTGAGCCATTGTCCCTTTTAATACCGACTTGTCCAAACCATATTTCCAAACTAAGTAGGCCTCAAAAATCAAGAGCAAGCCAGCAAATATAGTGAAAAAGCCAGATAAGAGTCCTTCCTGTTTTCGTATCCACTTGAAAAAGAAGAGATAGATCAATAGGCCGAATATGGCCAGATAAGCTAGGCTACCCACCAACAAGCGAACTAAATTGTAAAGGGTTATACCTGCAGCCCCTAATTTAAAGGCTGCGAAAATCAATAAAAGCGCGATTCCCAACGAAATCAACATTCGTTGAATCGCTTCTTTTCTTTCGAGTTCTGCTTTAGACGGTCTCCGTCTTGTTTTACTTGTATTCTTGTTTGCCATTCTTCTATTATACCATATTTCACAGGTATTTCGGAAAGAGAAAAAGACTGCACCAAACGGTACAATCTTTTCGTTTTTCTATTTTTTATGCTTGGGGTTTGCGTAGGTAACCGTAGACCACACCACTTACGATTGCTCCTACCAAGACAGCAACGAGGTAAAGAAGAGCATTTGAAGTGAGGGCGATC
>JAGZLW010000060.1 GCA_018364455.1 Streptococcus mitis
GACTGTCACAGTAGGGGACGATGGAACCGCAACGGTTACAGATCCAAGCACTAAGATCAGTCACCCAATCGCAGGAAAAGACCTAGTTATCGAAGACTTTGGTGTAAACGGTATTCCAGAAGTAACTCCAATTCAACCAGAGTACACAGGTCCAATCTCGTCAAACGGAGTGGATGGAAACGGGAACTTAATAGATCCGCCAACAGTTGAATTACCAGAATTCAATGGTGGAGTAAATGGAGAACTTCCAGATCCAGTAGAATTACCTAAAGTTAAGTTAATCATCACTAAATGGATTGATGAACAAGGTAATGAATTGAAACCAGCAGATGCGAAAGCTCCAGCAGTATTAGGTGAAGCGAATGAAGCATTAGAAGCAGGTAAAATTGCAGGTTATGTATTTGTAAGAACAGATGTTAATGAAGAAGGTGATGTTGTAACTCATGTCTTCAGAAAAGTTACTCCAACTAAACCAGAAGGTAATGGGGAACAACAAGGTGGAGATAACACACCACAACCAACACCTGAAGTACCAACTGATAACACAGAACGTAAACCTGAAACAGAAAAACCTACTGTGCCAGATACCAAACAGGCTGAACAATCAACTCAAACAGTTGATGCTCAGGTAGCTCCTTCTCAAAATCAAGCAGTATTGCCAAATACTGGTACGAAAGCAGATCGTGCTACAGGTGCATTAGGAGCTCTCTCTCTTCTTGGAGCATTTGGTTTGCTATTTGCTAAAAAGAAGAAAGACGATGAAGAAGAAACACGAAACAATTAAGATGAGTCATTAAATTGAACTGAAAATGGGTTGTGTTAATTCTTAGAGGAAGTAACGGATAGAAAGAAGTTTAAAAGCTACTTTCTATCCGTCTTTCTTTAGAATAAATGTAAACGTTTTAAAAAGAAGCGTAAAGGAGAAGGTTTGATATGGTTAAATATAGATTAAAAGATATTTTGAGTGAAATAAACGGAACAAATTGGTATTGGATTTATAGGCTTGAACATGATACTAGGAGGACTGCAGGACGTGTTAATGTGAGATATTACAATGGTGTCTTATTGATAAGATGGGATGAAGAAAGCCTTAGAGTGCGATTTGGAGACAATCCTCCATTAAGTTTTAGTGATAGAATAGTTGTGGATTTCGAAAATGATACGATTATTATCATAGATAGCGGTTGGAAAATTGATTTAGATACAAGATCATAGGATTTATTAGTTAACATTTCCGAGCTGATACACTAAAAGTAAAAGAGAATTTGAAAAGGAGACACTGTAAGTATGAAAAATAATTATGATGATTATTTAAACTTAATGTTTGATAAATACATAATTGCAGATTTAAAAGGAAAAAATCAAGAAGAGAATCCTAGTTTGGAAAATGTTGATGAATTAGCTGATTATCTTATAAATTATGTGAGAAGGCATTATACTATCTATGAATACTATGTTTCTCCAAATATCTCCAATTTTTATAGTAAGCATAGAAAGTTTACAAGATTCATTCTTATATGTCTTTCTTTATTTGATTCTGAAAGTGATATCAATAGTCTTTTAAAAAAATATAAATTTAATGAAGATTCGATATGGGAAATCGAACATATTATTCCTCAAAATCAGTACTTCAATAAATTTAATAAAAAAAATTCTAAGCTGAAAAATAGAATCGGTAATCTGACTTTGTTAACCAAAAAAACAAATCAAGAGATTAGTAATGGATCATTTGCTAAAAAGAAGGAAAGTTTAACTTGTGAGGAAAAATATTTAAAAATTAATGATATCTTTAAAATAGATAAGGTGCATATTTCAAAAAAAGATATATGTGAGCGAGAGAAGGAAATAAATAAATCTATATATGATATCTTTATAAAAGATAGAGGAAAATTATTGCAAGATAAATTACATGAATTTATAGATGCCCAAGGATAGAATCGGTGTTAATTGGCATTCAATTGCTTATAGATTTTAACTTTAACTTTTCTCATCTTTTATAAAATCCATATCTTTCATACAATTTGGTGAGGGTTTACCTTTGCAGATTGTATAGAGTCAATGAAGATGCTGGGGAAAAAGTCTTGGAAATCAGAAGAACGCATAGTATCAGGTGTTGAATAACCTTGATATTATGCGTTTTATTGTTGGAAGATTTACTTCATTTTCTCCTGAAATTGAGTTTTTTGCCTAATATACTATTTGCTATAAAATAAGTGCAATCAAGTCATAACAAGGAATCTATCAGAATTTCCAAACTACCGGTAAATTAGATAAAAATAATTATCGGAGGAAAGGTATTATACTATGATGATTCAACTAAGCGATTTAGGTCAAGTTTACCTTGTTTGTGGCGAGACATATAGGTGGCAGAGAATAGACTCCTTAGTCTATTTAGTTAAAAGCTAATTGGAATTAGATCTCTTTTCAGGGCAGGGCTTGCTCTTTTGTGGTGGACGCATACGTTTTACCTGATATTTACTCGATATTCTCGAGAAAAATTCCAGGAGCTACAATGAATATAAATCAACTGATGTGATAGGAGATGATGGATTTATTTTATAGGTAGGGGAGGAATCGCTTTTTTTGTTCTTGATTCACTAATATAATAACATATTATGCATATTAAAAATTTTTAATTTTATTTGATGAGATAAACGGGTTTATAGTTGTTTAATTATGTCGAAAATGGTATAATTGAGCTGTGATAGCTGTGATAGCTGTGATAGCTGTGATAGCTGTGATAGCTGTGATGTTATTTGCTAATAGCAATCATCATAGTGATTTTTATAGCTTAACTCTTTTTAAGGAGTTGAAGTTATAAAGATTGCTTTTTCTATATTATATTGCCCTTAGGAGGACAAATGGAACACAAATCGAATTCATATAAAGTAAAGCGACAGCAACGTGAAAAAGTCTTGCGCTTTTCTATTCGTAAATACAGTTTCGGTGCGGCTTCAGTTGCTGTAGCAGCGCTGATGTTTTTGGGTGCACGCGTTGCGAGTGCGGATAGTGTAAGCGAAAATACTGCACCATCTGCTGCGGGTGTAGTAAGTCCTAAAGATGAGGCTAAGTCGCCTCAAAGTATTGCGGAATCTACTGGAAACAAAGTAGATGAAGTAAATAAATCCTTGGAAACTCAAGCGCCTACAGTTGATAAAACTAAGTTGAGAAAAGTAGTTGAAGAACTAAATTCTCTTCTTTCAACTAAATTAAACCTTAACGACTCAGTAGTCTCACCTATTAAAGATAGACTTCAAAAAGGAAAAGAAGCCCTAGAAAATTCTGACCTAGCTCAAAAGGATATTGATGAGCTTGTAGAACTCTTGTCTAAAGATGTGACAGTGGTATCAGCTGCTGCTAAGGAATCAACTGAAGTTCAAGTAGATAAAACTGAGAAGCAGGCTGAAAAACCAGCGAGCCAACCTTCTTCTGAAGTAAGAACAAGCGAAGAGAATCAAACTGTATCAGCTAAAAAAGATGCTTTGAAAGTATCTGTAGATCAATTGCAGGCAGCTGTCTTGGAATTACCTGAGCACGAGACAAGCAAAGAAGTTCTTGAAAAAGCCAATGAACTATTGGGACTGGCGCAAGAAGTTCTTGAAAACACAACAGTTTCTCTGAACGATGTTGAAGAAATGAACAAACTTGTGAAGAGAATGTTTATTTCTGTTAAAAATGCTACAACACGTTTGAGTTCAGGAGCTCGTGACTCACGTAATGGTCAGAGAATGGGTCAAGGTTCTGATTTAAGATCCGCACCAATTGATAAGACGACTAAACGTGGGAGTCTTGGGATTGTTGTAGCGGACTCTGGATTTATCACAGGATATGCAACGCCATCTTCAACAATTGAAATTAAGAGAAATGGTCAAAAGATACTTACGTCTAAACTTGATGATACTGGTTCTTTCAAATTAAACGCACCAGGTATTAAAGTGGGAGATAAAGTTGAATTAGTAGTCAATGGTCAAAGTGTTTATAATACTACAGTAAGTCAAGTAGACACAGTGGCGTTCAATGATAGTTTAGCTGGTATTGCTCAGGTTGATGGATATACAGCGTCAGAAGCTGATGTTGAAATATCAATTGGTGGGAAAAAATACACGACTAAATCTCAATCAAACGGATATTTTACAGTTAATGTAGACCCTAAGTTGATGGTGAAAGGTGCTACTATTACAGCCGTAGTCAAAAAGAACGGAAAAGTAGTAGGCTCTGGAACAAGTAACGTTCGTGAAACAAGAAAAACAGACTTTGGTGTTGGTTGGAATAAAAACCCAATGCTTAACTATTCAGAGCGTGATGTATATTCACCAGATACCAAGCAATATGCCTTCGTAAGTGTAGGGACTGCTGATAAAGCCTATGACAATATTCGTGTGTATCGTGAAGAGCGTATCGAAAAAGATGGAAATAAATATTATTACTGGATCTTAGATTCAGGTCCAGCGGAAAATGCTCTTGCGGGTTCTTCTAAGAAAATATCACTTGCTATTCCGCGTACTGTAGGAGATCCGTATGACTTCACTTATACAAAATATAAAGATGGAAGTCAAATATCTCATCAAGAGTATGCAAGTGCATCAAAATGGGAGTATGAAAACACGTTTTCTCGAGCTTATGTTAAAAATGGTGAACGCCGTTCAGGGTCAACTTATGGTGAAAATATAGGTTCTTGGATGGACTATGCTCATCCTGATAATAGTTGGAGAAAAAATATTTATCGTGATTCTAGAAAAGATGGTACCGATCGTAATCCAGATGCAGCTTCACGTGTGAAAGATATGTACGGTATTACAACAGGTGGTTTAATTTATAACCTTGCTAGAGGGGTAATCGAAGATAAACTGAACGTCGTTGCTGGTCAACGTACAATTATTACTTTCAAAACAAAAATTCTTGAAGGTGATGAGTTAGATCAAAGCATTATGTCGGATTGGGGTAATAAAAATAAAAATAATCCGATGCTTGCGGATATTAAAAAACGTTTAGCGAATGATCCGTATCTTGCCTATGGCGGATACTCAACAGATGGGCTAATTCGATATAGAAACGGTCAAAACGCCATTATCGGTACCTTACCACTAAAACCTGAAGAAGCCGCTAAATACGACTTAAAACCAAAAGCTAAACCGCAAAGTACTAAAGTAGGGGTCATTCCAGACGCTTACAACAGTATTGCGAATCCAAATGAATTACCTGCAGGTACAACATATCGTTGGTTTAAAGATCCAGATGTATCAAGACCTACAGCACCAAATGCACCTGTGTATGGTAAAGTGGAAGTCACTATTCCTGAACGTGGAAAATTTATTGTTGATGCACCAGTGCATGTTGTAGATGACAAAGCTCAAACACCAGTAGCAACAGCTAAGGATAATGGGGATGTAACTGCAAAACCACAAGATTCTAAAAAAGTAGACAAAATCAAAGTAAGCTTTACAGGTGAAGATAACAAGCAAAAAACAGCTGAAGGAACTAAAGGAACAAACGGTAAATGGACTGTAAATAATCCAGATGTTCGAATTGATCCAAATACAGGTGAAATCACAATTCCAGCTAATAAAGTTAAAGATTTAACAGAAGTAACTGCAGTTACGAAGAATGGAAATGGTGCGGATTCAGATCCAGCTAAAGCAACTGCGAAAGATGTCCAAAAACCACAAGCTACTTTAAATGGCATTACGCTAACAGAGACAGCCAATACACCAATCTTTACAGTCTATCGTGGTGCTGACTTTAACCCTGAACTTAAGGTATGGGATAACTCAGGGAAAATCTCAAAAGTAACAGTTGGAAATCTTCCTGGCGGAGTAAGTGCTTCTAACTTTACAGCCCAAACTGGTAAAGATGGAAGTTCAGAAGATAAGAAGTATAAAACTCGTTTATCTTCAGGTAGAGTATTAGATACTCAGACATTAGGAGAACATACTGCTACTCTTCACGTAGAAGGAAGCAGTGCTACTGACAGCCGTGACTTGAAATTCAAGTACCGTGTTGTGGATATTGCAACAAAAAATCTTGAAAATGGTGTCGCGAAAGTACCAGTAGGTTCAACTTTAAATGTACCAAATAGCCGTACAAATGTTGATGCTCATAATTATCTTAAAGTTGTAGATAGCCAAGATCAAAGCGATCGTGGAAATAGCCACTTGCCTCAAGGTATGACTTGGACGTGGAAAGCTGGAGATCAATTAGATTCAGGTACTACATTAGACAATTCAGGGAAATATACTCGAAATGCTACAGCGCAATTCCCAAGTTCTGTAACAGATAACAATAGTACAACTAGAACAACATTTGCACCGACAGAAATCAAGCGTCCAGTAGTTCTTGCAGTAACACCGACAGCGCCTAGCGTAGTAGCCAATGAAAATGGTAGTGTAACAGTTACCCCACCAACACGTCCTAATGGTACTACACCGCAAGATATTGATACAATCACACTTACTTATACACCAACAGGTAAGACTACACCAGAAACTGTAACAGTTGCAAAATCAGGAAATAACTGGACAGTCAATGGTAAGACAACCGATAAAGTATCAGTTACTCCAGCAGGTGTTGTAACAATTTCTGATCTTGAAGTTGCGGATGGTAAAGAAGTAACTGCAAAAGTTTCTAAGAGAATTGATAATAATGTAGTTCTTGAGAGCCCAGTAGCTAAAGTAACATCAAAATCTTCTAAACCAGCTAAACCAGTAGCAGTGGCGAAGGATAATGGTGATGTTACAGGTAAACCACAAGATCCAGCAAAAGCAGATAAGATTACGATTAGCTATACAGGGGAAGATAATCAACCAAAAACAGCTGTTGGAACTAAAGATCCGAAAGGAAAATGGACAGTAAATACTCCAGAAGTACAAATCAATCCAAATACTGGAGAAATCACGATTCCGGAAAATAAAGTAAAAGACGGAACAGAAGTAACAGTAGTTACGAAAAATGGAAATGGTACTGATTCAGATCCAGCAAAAGCAACAGCGAAATTTTCTAAGCCAGCTAAACCAGTAGCAGTGGCGAAGGATAATGGTGATGTTACAGGTAAACCACAAAATCCAGCAAAAGCAGATAAGATTACTGTAAGCTATACAGGAGAAGATAATCAACCAAAAACAGCTGTTGGAACTAAAGGAACAAATGGCAAATGGACTGTGAATAATCCGGAAGTTAGAATTGATTCCAATACAGGGGAAATCACTATTCCGGCAGATAAGGTGAAAGATAACACAGAAGTAACAGTAGTTACTAAAAATGGAAATGGTGCTGATTCAGATCCAGCAAAAGTAACTGCAAAAGATGTTCAAAAACCACAAGCTACTTTAAATGGTCTTCCATTAACAGAAACAGCTAATTCACCAATCTTTACAGTCTATCGTGGTGCTGACTTTAACCCTGAATTGAAGGTATGGGATAACTCAGGTGTGATTTCTAAAGTAGAAGTTAAGGGAGGACTTCCAAAAGGAGTAACCGCTTCTACATTTACATCTCAAACAGGAAAAACTGAAGCAAATCCATATGCAACTCGCTTGTCTTCAGGTACTGTATTGAATACTGAAACTTTAGGAGAACATGAAGCTACTCTACATGTTGAAGGAAGCAGTACTACTGATAGCCGTGATTTGAAATTCAAATATCGAGTGGTTGATATTGAGACTAGAAACCTTGAAAATGGTATCGCAAAAGTACCAGTAGCTTCAACGTTGAATGTAGCCAATAGTGGTAAAAATATTGATGCTCATAGATATCTTAAGGTTGTAGATAGTGAAGATAAAGCAGATCGTGGAAACAATTATTTACCAAGTGGTATGACGTGGACATGGAAAGCTGGAGATAAATTAGATTCAGGAACAACACTAGATAACTCAGGGAAATATACTCGAAACGCAACAGCAGTATTCCCAAATGCTAGCAAAAATTCTATTACGGATGTAAATAGTACAACTAGAACAACATTTGCACCTGCAGAAATTAAGCGTCAAGTAGTGTTAGCAGTAACGCCAACAGTGCCTAGCGTAGTTGGACATGAGAATGGTAGTGTGACAATTACCCCACCAACACGCCCTAATAGTACTAATCCACAGGATATTGATACTATCACAATTACTTATGTACCGACAGGTAAGACTACACCAGAAACTGTAACAGTTACAAAATCAGGAAATACTTGGACTGTAAATGGTAAGACAGCTGATAAAGTGTCAGTAACCCCTGCAGGCGTTGTGACAATTTCTGATGCTGAGGTTGCAGATAAAACAGAAATAACTGCAAAAGTTTCTAAGAGAATTGATAATGTAGTTCTTGAGAGTCCAGTAGCTAGAGGAACAGCAAATGGTAGTTTGGGAGCTGAAGTTACTCCACCAGCACCAGTTCTGGAAAAAGAAAAAACTACGCCAGTTACAGTAGTAACACCAAACAAACCAGGTTCAACAATCACCACAGAAACACCAGTCAATGGTTTGACAGTAGATGGCGATGGTAACTTAACTGGTACACCAACTGTCACAGATTGGGGACCAAAAGAAGAAGAACGTAAAGTTACGATCCCAGTTAAAGTTAAACATGGTGACGAGGTAGTTCCTGTAAATGTTCCAGTTACTATCCAACGCGATACAGATGGCGATGGAATCCCAGATAAAGTAGACACAGATGATGACAACGATGGAATTCCAGACAAGGATGATGCAAATCCAAAAGTAGCTGATAAATTAACAGGAGAAACAACAGGAAAAACTGTAAAAGAAAAAACACCTGTCCCAGCAAATACTAAGGTAGTAACACCAAACAAACCAGGCACAACGATTTC
>JAGZLW010000061.1 GCA_018364455.1 Streptococcus mitis
TACATTTTTGGCTGGTAAATCCAACATATCGCGAATAAATTGACAAGTGATTTCTGGATTGCTAAAGATTTTCTTAGCTACCAAGTCATTGGTTGGGCTAATGCCCGGATGACGTAATGTCATATTCTTTCTCCTTTCATTATAGCACATTTTTAAATCTAGGTTTACTAGATTCACTGCTACTACTTATTTATTCGCAAAAGAGACGAAAAAACCTGAGAATTATCTCAGGCTTGGTCATTAAATCTTTTTCTCAATACTGAAAAGTGGAGAAAGTGGGCGTTTTTCATGGATACGCACAATAGCATCCCCTAGGAGATGAGCGATTGAAATTTGCTCAATCTTATCAATCAAACGCTCTTCTGGCAGATAGATGGTATCCAAAACAACCAATTTCTTAATAGCTGAATTTTGGATATTGTCCATAGCAGGACCAGAAAGAACTGGGTGCGTACAGCTTGCATAGACTTCAACAGCACCAGCTTCTGCAAGGGCATCTGCCGCATGACAAATCGTTCCAGCAGTATCAATCATATCATCAATCAAGATACAAGTCTTGCCTTCGACCTTACCGATGATGTTCATGACTTCACTGGTATTCATCTTATCAACACTACGACGTTTATCAATAATAGCGATAGATGTTTTCAAAAATTCTGCCAACTTACGAGCACGAGTCACCCCTCCATGGTCTGGACTGACAACCACATAGTCAGAACCAACCATGCCACGACGCTCAAAATAATCCGCAATCAGAGGAGCCCCCATCAAGTGATCCACAGGAATATCAAAGAATCCTTGAATCTGCGCAGCATGCAAGTCGATGGTCAATAAACGATCCACTCCAGCTACTTCAAGCATATTTGCGACAAGTTTTGAAGTGATTGGCTCACGCGCTCTCGCCTTTCTATCCTGACGTGCATACCCATAGTAAGGCATGACAACATTGACAGATTCTGCACTGGCACGCTTCAAAGCATCCACCATAATCAAAATTTCAAGCAGATTGTCATTTACAGGCGAACTAGTTGATTGTAAGATAAAGACGTGTTTCCCACGGATTGATTCTTCGATGTTGACCTGAATCTCTCCATCTGAAAATTGGCGAACACTTGATTTCCCCAACTCTATCCCAATCTCCTGCGCCACACGTTCTGCCAATTCTTGATTAGAAGAAAGGGCAAACAGCTTTAAATCAGAAAAAGACATGATTTCCTCCGGTATATATGTATCACTTGTGCTTTTCACAAGATTTTTCCATCTACCATTGTAGCGCTTTTTGCACTATTTTTCAATCAAAAATAAAAGAAGGGCACCATATTTGTACCCTTGCATCATTCTTTTAAAAAATATTCTAGTTCATCAACTCATCGTTCTTCTCAACAAAGCGATAAGCCTGATAAAAACCATAAAGAGTAATAGCTGTAACCACTGGAATCGCTAATGGCAACTCTGTCTCCAATTCTACAAAAGGAGAGTTAAACAAGAAATGAGTTCCCAAGGCTAAACCTAGGAAAATAAGGCCCTGTTTCTTGCCAACCTTTTGTCCTTTATAGGCTCTGTAAAGCAAGTAAACACCTACTACAGCCATACCTGAAAAAGTCCAGTGAGAGGCAATTCCTGAGATGATACGCTCTAAAATTCGCGAAATAGTAAAGTCAAAGCCCTCTGGCAAATCCGTACGAATATAGCCAATATCCTCAATCATTTGGAATCCCAAACCAGAAGCAATCCCTAGTAAAAACAAAGATTTTAATTTTCGCACAGGAATCAAAGCTAAAACAAAGACAAGTGGCAATAATTTCAAGGGTTCTTCTACCAAAGGAGCCACAATAGCACTTTCAAAGGCATTTAAAAATGCACTATCTGGGAAAAGAACACCCAGTAAATCATGGATATAAGTATTAGCAAAGCTAGACAACCAGCCTGAAAGGAACATTCCTCCCAATAAAGACAGAATCAAGGCCTTCTTTGGTAATTCCCATTTTTTCCCAATACGGAAAAGGAAATAAAGAGCCGGAATCATGTAAAAGAGAGCTAGAAAGATAGAAACTCCCATTAGTCCATATTCCGCACCTGACATCGAACCATCCGTATAGTAGATGCTTTCATACTGTACACCAATACATAGCAATAAGATAAAAATAAATAAAATACTGTTTTTCTTCATACACTTTCTTTCTAAATGAATTTTTTACAATTCTACGACTGTCATACTTCCTGTATCCACATCGTAAATAGCACCAGAGATAATGACATCATCTGGTATTAGGGGAGACTCGATAAGGAGTTGCATATCCTCGCGCACACTCTCCTCTATATTTTGGAAGGGCAAGAAGTCCTGGTCTGACACATCGACACCTAGTTCCTCTTTCAGATACTCCTGAAAAGAGTCATTTTCAAAAGTCTGAGCACCACAGTCTGTATGGTGTAACACCACAATCTCTCTTGTCCCCATTTGTTGCTGGGAAATAACCAGCGAACGAATCATGTCTTCTGTCACTCGACCACCTGCATTCCGCAAGATATGAGCATCCCCAAGTGCCAAACCTAAAGCTTGTGCAACGTGCAAACGAGAGTCCATACAAGTCACAATGGCTACTCTAGTTTTGGGTTTAAGTGGCAGATTTAACTGCCCATGTAGGGCAACATAAGCCTGATTGGCTTGCATAAACTGTTCAAAATACGACACGATTCCCTCCTCGAAAATTTGATAGTCAAATATTTCTCCTATCTTATCATTTTTAAGAAGATTTGTCACGGATTATGCAAAGACCTTTTTCAAAACTTCCTGAATCGTTGTCACCCCAATAACCTGAATTTCCTTGGGCGGAGTAATTCCTGTCAAGGAATTTTTGGGTACATAAATCTTAGTAAATCCCAGTTTAGCAGCTTCATTAATGCGCTGCTCAATACGATTCACGCGCCGAATTTCTCCCGTCAAGCCTAACTCTCCTACAAAACATTCCTGAGGATTAGTTGGCTTGTCTTTATAACTCGAAGCAATGGCAACCGCAACGGCCAAGTCAATCGCAGGTTCATCCAATTTGACACCGCCAGCAGATTTAAGATAGGCGTCCTGATTTTGCAAGAGAAGACCTGCCCGTTTTTCTAAAACAGCCATAATCAAACTGGCTCGATTGAAATCAAGGCCTGTCGTCGTACGCTTAGCATTTCCAAACATGGTCGGTGTCACCAAAGCCTGAACCTCCGCCAAAATCGGACGCGTACCTTCCATGGTCACAACGATTGATGAACCAGTTGCACCGTCCAAACGCTCCTCTAGGAAAACTTGACTCGGATTGAGGACCTCAACCAAGCCACCTGACTGCATCTCAAAAATCCCAATCTCATTAGTGGAGCCAAAACGGTTTTTTACCGCTCTCAAAATACGAAAAGTATGGTGACGCTCCCCTTCAAAGTAAAGCACCGTATCCACCATATGCTCCAACATTCTCGGCCCAGCCAAGGTTCCTTCCTTGGTCACATGCCCTACGATAAAGATGGCAATGTTATTAGTTTTGGCCAGCTGCATAAGTTCAGCCGTCACCTCACGCACTTGAGAAACAGATCCCTGCACCCCTGAAATCTCAGGAGACATAATAGTTTGAATGGAGTCAATAATGAGGAAGTCTGGTTGGATGCGCTCCACTTCAGCTCGAACACTCTGCATATTGGTCTCTGCATAGAGATAAAACTCGCTATCAATATCACCCAAACGCTCTGCACGTAGTTTAATCTGCTGGGCAGACTCCTCCCCACTGACGTAGAGAACCGTTCCCACTTGGGATAGCTGGGTTGAGACTTGTAGGAGAAGCGTTGATTTCCCGATTCCAGGATCCCCACCGATGAGGACGAGACTTCCCGGTACCACTCCGCCTCCAAGTACACGGTTGAATTCCTCCATCTCCGTCTTGGTTCGATTGACATTGATTGAAGTCACCTCAGCCAATTTCATAGGCTTGGTTTTCTCACCTGTCAAGGACACACGCGCATTCTTGACCTCGGCAACCTCAACCTCTTCTACAAAGGAAGACCAAGACCCACAGTTTGGACAACGTCCTAGATACTTAGGGGAATTATACCCACAATTTTGACATACAAATGTCGCTTTTTTCTTTGCGATGATAAACCTCTTTCTATATCTCTAACTCACACTCAATCACTTGGCAAAAATCAATCTTCTCATTTGGCACAAACTGGCGCATGAGCATGTTGTGAGTTACCACAATCACGGTCTGGTAGTCTCGATACTTAGCCATGCATTCTAGAAAACGAGACTTCATCTCCGTAGCTGTCTCACATTGAATAGGACTATTAGGAAGTAACTCCCCCTTATTTTCTAGAAACATAGTACGAGCTTTTTCAAAATTATCTGTGCCACTTTCATAGACCTGCCATTCATGTAATAATGGCTCCACTCTCAAAGGAAGTCCCGTAGCACAAACTACATAAGAAGCCGTTTCTAAAGCTCTTGTGACTGCAGAAGATACGATTATTTCAGCTGAAGGAAGCAAGGGATTTTTGCTCAGTTCCTGAGCTTGCTGCCGTCCCTTCTCAGACAAGGGCGCCAAATCTATCCCAAAACCCGTATAAGAACGCTCCTCTAACTCACGGTAATCTGGCTCTCCATGACGTACAAAGATAATCTTCATTCTAGTGCCCAGTCGATCCAAATCCACCAGTTCGCACGCCATCAGCTGCATCTCCATCTGCAATTAAGAAAGGAGCAAAGACAGCCTGGACCACACGTTCCCCAACTTCAAGAACAACCTCTTGGTCTGTGATATTCTTCATCTGAGCAAAAATATGCCCTTCATTCCCAGGATTTCCATAATAATCCCCATCAATGACACCAACCGAGTTAATCAAGACCAAGCCCTTCTTACGAGGGTTTGAAGAGCGATCATAGAGGTAGAGAACCTCAGTCGGCTGCATATAAGCCTTAACCCCTGTCGGAACCAAGACAATCTCTCCTGGCGCAATCACAGTCCGTTCCGCAACCTTTAAGTCGTAACCAGCCGCATGCGCTGTCTCACGCTTGGGTAATAAATTTTCATCTGTAAAACTAGAAACCAATTCAAAACCACGAATTTTCATATTCTTCTCTTTTCTATTATCATTTATTCTAGATTATTCTATCTTATTTATTCGGAAAAAGCACGAAAAAAAGAGCACACAATTCAAATCGCTTAGGGCTGCTGGATTCCTCCCCTGACCCGCTTCACGCAGAACTGTTGCTCCACTATTTATTATATCACATTCCTCTTCATTTTAAAAGCAAAATTATTTTTTCCGTCTATTTCTAAAAAAGTTCTGCATAATAGCTGCGCATTCATCTTCCAAAATTCCCGTTTCAACATCCACACGATGGTTGAGACGCTCATCTGTCAAGATATCGTACAAACTCCCAGCAGCGCCAAATTTCTGGTTTTTAGCCCCATAGACCACGTTTGGAATGCGGGCAAGTCCAATCGCCCCACTACACATGACACAAGGCTCAATAGTCACAAAAAGCGTGCAATCCAGCAAGCGCCAACTCTCCTCACTCAAGTTCGCATTCTCTATGGCCATAATCTCCGCATGCATAACTGCTCGTTGCAACTCTTCACGCGCATTATGCCCACGGCCAATGATTGCTCCGTCCTTGACAATCACACAACCAATTGGAATTTCATCGTGTTCAAGAGCAATCTCAGCCTCTCTCAAGGCCTCTCTCATGAAGACTTCTTTTTCTTCAACTGTATAATTCATCCGTTTCTCTTTTCCTACTTATCGATTTTATTATTATATCATGAATCCCAACACAAAAAAAGCCACCGAATGCGGTGACTTTATAGGGAGATTATTATGAAAAAGAAAAGTTTAGGATATTTGTTACAACAAGTTAGGAGGTCTTCTTGTAACTGTTTATAGTATACCCGAACTATCTTAAACAAATCTTAAAAATCTCTTAGGACCAAACACTTTCTAAAATATTTGTTTGTTCACGACCAGGACCTACTGAGAAAGTAGAAATACGAACGCCAACCAATTCACTCACACGACGAACATAGTTACGCGCATTCTCAGGAAGATCTTCCAAATTACGAACTCCGGTAATATCTTCTGACCAACCTGGCAACTCTTCATAGATAGGCTTGCAACGTTTCAATTGCTCAAGACTAGCTGGATAGTAGTCAATACGTTGACCATCAAGATCATAGGCCACACAGATTTTCACAGTATCCAAACCACTCAAAACATCGATAGAGTTCAATGAAAGGTTAGTGATGCCAGAAACACGACGGCTATGACGCATCACAACTGAGTCAAACCAACCCACACGACGTGGACGACCAGTTGTTGTACCATATTCATGACCGACTTCGCGGATACGTTCTCCCACTTCATCAAACAATTCAGTTGGGAAAGGACCGTCTCCTACACGACTCGTATAGGCTTTACATACACCTACAACCTTGTCAATCTTGCTTGGCCCAACACCTGAACCAATGGTCACACCACCAGCCACAGGGTTTGATGACGTAACAAATGGATAGGTCCCTTGATCAATATCGAGCATGACACCTTGTGCCCCTTCAAAAAGCACACGTTTACCGTTATCAAGCGCATCGTTCAAGATTACAGACGTGTCTGTCACATATTTCTTGATTTGTTGACCATATTCGTAATATTCTTCAAAAATATCATCAAAAGCAATCGCTTTACTATCATACAATTTTTCAAAAAGACGATTCTTTTCAGCAAGGTTACGTTCTAAACGCTCACGGAAAATATCTTTATCCAAAAGATCTGCGATACGAATCCCAACACGAGCAGCCTTGTCCATATAAGCTGGACCAATTCCCTTGATTGTAGTCCCAATCTTATTGTCGCCCTTAGCTTCTTCTTGCAAACGGTCTAATTCGATATGATAAGGTAAAATAACATGCGCGCGATCAGAAATACGCAAGTTATCAGTTGTCACACCCTCCTCATGAAGATAGCTCAACTCTTTTACAAGAGATTTAGGATTTACAACCATACCATTCCCAATAACAGAGATTTTTTCAGGGAAGAAAATCCCAGATGGAATCAAGTGCAATTTAAACTTCTTACCATCAATCACAATCGTGTGACCTGCATTATCACCACCTTGGTAACGTGCAATCACTTCTGCATTCGCTGAAAGGAAGTCTGTAATCTTCCCTTTACCTTCATCACCCCACTGGGTACCTACAACAACAACTGAAGTCATAATCTTGTCTGAGCCCTCAGGCTCTTCCTTTCTCACATACATGGCAGGAATCTCACCCGCAATTATATCTTACAATTTATTATAAGAAAAAATCGCCTTTTTATCAAGAAGAAACAATAGAAAGATTTGCTATTTCCAACTATTAAAAAATGTTTTAGAAAAATTACCAGCTATTTATTGTTATATTGCCATAAAAAAGTAAGTTTGTTCGGAAATTAACTCAGACTATCTCAACAAGAAATAAAACCTTGTTTCATTATCATCTTTTCAAGATACAAACGATAAGCAACACGATAATGGTAAACGATAAAATCCCTACGACACCCAATGCCATATCTAACTAAATAATAAATCAAAAATTTAAAATGAAAATGTTCCCAGTCCCAATTATTACCAAAGAAAGTAGCATACTCTTCTTCGATACTGTTATAGAAATCAGTCATCTGATCATAAATATTTTGTAGCATAAGCATACACTCCTTTACTTTTTATGATCTTATTCTAACAAAAAATTTTAATTAATCATTAATAACTCCTGAATTGTTAAAATACCAACCTCAACAAGAGAAAAAATAGGAAAAGTTGACAGAATAGAAATAAATTTACTACCTAAATTAGACTTTGATAAAAACCTTATTGACTGCGTTAAATACTAAAAGAGACTGAGGAAAAAATCTTAAAATAAGAAAAACGCATATTATCAGATATTCAAATCTATGTAATTTTGCATTATCTATAATAGCTGATGGTATGCTTAATTTTGTATAGTCGCTTAGTTTAAAATGCGCATGTTATAATAAAGCTATGCATATCTAGTAAATTGAAATAAGAGATGAATAAATCGATTAGGAAAGTCAAATTAATTTCTAGAAATATTTTTAGCAGTTGTAACATACTATTCTAGTTCCAATCTACTATATTGACGAAACGGGAATCGCCCCCTACCTCTATCGTCCTTATGATGCACGGGCTCCTAGAGAGGAGAAAGTCTATGAAAATATTATCAGACGGCGTTTTGAGCGGACTTCAATTGTTTCAGGAAAAGTAGAGGGAGAGTTTATAGCTCCTATTTATAAAGTGGTTCAAAATGCAACTCCTACCTGCTTTGAAGAGACTTCATATTACGACGCCAAATTAGAAGCGACTAATAATCTCATTAAACTTATCAAGCGAAATGCCTTTGGATTTCGGAACTTTGAAAACTTCAAAAAAAGGATTTTTATCGCTCTGAATATCAAAAAAGAAAGGACGAAATGTGTCCTTTCTCGATCTTAGCCTTTTCTTCAACCCACTACAGTTGAAAAAAGCCTAGATTATTAATTACATAATAAAAAAGAGGCTGAAACCTCCTTTAACTAACTACTCCGCCAGTAGGACTCGAACCTACGACATCATGATTAACAGTCATGCGCTACTACCAACTGAGCTATGGCGGAATAAAGCTAAGCGACTTCCATATCTCACAGGGGGCAACCCCCAACTACTTCCGGCGTTCTAGGGCTTAACTTCTGTGTTCGGCATGGGTACAGGTGTATCT
>JAGZLW010000062.1 GCA_018364455.1 Streptococcus mitis
GGCTACCGCACTTGTTGATGCTGATGTAGAAGCTACCGCACTTGTGCTTGCTGATGTAGATGCTACTGCGCTTGTTGACGCTGATGTAGAGGCTACCGCGCTTGTGCTTGCTGAGGTAGACGCTACCGCACTTGTTGATGCTGATGTAGAAGCTACCGCACTTGTACTTGCTGAGGTAGACGCTACCGCACTTGTACTTGCTGAGGTAGAGGCTACCGCGCTTGTGCTTGCTGATGTAGAGGCTACCGCACTTGTTGATGCTGAGGTAGATGCTACAGCGCTAGTACTTGCTGAGGTAGACGCTACTGCGCTAGTCGATGCTGAGGTAGAAGCTACAGCACTTGTACTTGCTGAGGTAGACGCTACCGCACTTGTGCTTGCTGAGGTAGACGCTACAGCACTTGTACTTGCTGAGGTAGAAGCTACAGCACTTGTGCTTGCTGAGGTAGACGCTACGGCGCTAGTTGACGCTGAGGTAGACGCTACAGCGCTTGTGCTTGCTGAGGTAGAGGCTACGGCACTTGTACTTGCTGAGGTAGACGCTACCGCACTTGTTGATGCTGAGGTAGACGCTACGGCGCTAGTACTTGCTGATGTAGATGCTACCGCACTTGTGCTTGCTGATGTAGACGCTACGGCGCTTGTGCTTGCTGATGTAGACGCTACGGCGCTAGTCGATGCTGACTCAGATGCTTTTTGAGACTTGTAATCTGAATCATCTAATGTTGGCGTAACTGTATCAACAGTATTATCATCGTAGGTAACGGTTACTACTCCACGTTCATTAACAGAGATTGATTTAATTTGTTTACCAGCATTTAGTTTTTCAATCGCTGCGCGAATTTTTTCTCTATCTTCGGCTGTTGGATTCGTTTTATTTGTTACCTGAATACTTGCTGGTACATCTGGTTGATATTTCTCGTTTAGAGGAGCTTGTTGGAGTCCATATTCGACAAAATTAGTATTATCCGACAAGTCACGAACTCTTGCAAATCGTGTCCACTTATTACTTGCACTATATGGTTGAGTAGGATTATAGGTTCCTTCTTCTGTCAATTGACGTGTGTCTGGTTGAGCGACTGAAGCATTGGTAACTGTATTAGTCGTCTGTATCGCAAGACCCTTTTCTGCATATGGACTTGGAATGAGATTTGTCGTTGCATACTTCGGATCTTCATTAACAGAATTATTCCATGCCTCAATATTTTTAACCTTACCACTGTTATCAGTAGTTGTTACAGTCACACGGAATTTATCTCCAGCATAGATTTTACTCTTGCCATCTGTCGTCTTAGGAGCTTCTACCCATTTATCTTTCGCCTTGTCATACACTTCAACCTTAACAGTAACATTAGGCGCTTCAGTTTCCTTAGTAATTTCTTTAGTCGTTGATGTGCTAAGGGTCTCTGGATTTCCTTCAGGATTTGTAACAACTTTAGTTTGTGTAGCCGTTACAGTTCCCTTTGGAAGCAAACCGTTAGCATCTGCTAATTCATCCGCTCCAAATGTGACACTTGTAGCACCAGCTGGTACCACCTTCGGAGGGAAAGTCTTATCACCGATTGTCAAGGTTACTGTCGCACCTGGTGCCACATCTGTCACTGTAATACTACGGTTTGGAAGACCACCTGTATTTGTTACTTGATCATCTGCGATTTTTGGTGTTTTTAGGTTGACTTTGATGGTTACTGGAACTGTTCGACTGTTTCTAGGCTTATCACCTTCTGTAGTACTTTTCGGTAGAGTGACTCTGACATTTCGTGTATAGTAGCCCGGAGCCGCAACGATGGTATCCGCATCTAGGGCTGTTGTCCCGTCCCATGCAAAATCGACACCATCTGGCATTGGAACAGTCTGAGTAGTCGTCGTACCAGAAGCAGCTGTAGCAGAGTTAGCCTCCGTACTTGAAACAGCTGTAGCAGTGCCATCAGTAGGATTCGTAGTAAGAACGATATCTGTATTCTTAATGGCATTACCTGGAGTGTTAATAATATCTGCTAGTGGGCCTGTATTCCCAACTGTTGTTTCATAAACTTTCTTAGCTACTGGATCCACTACTGAGTAGTCAAAGTTTACAGTACTTGTTAAGGCAGGATCACCATTTGATGCATTACCGAAACGTCCTCTAGAATAGTTGGCAACTGCGGTATAGGTCGTATTGTGGGCTAGAGGTTGGTTATCCGCATCACTTACCTTAGTTGTGTGCCATACGTTACTAAAGGTAGTATTAACCTTCTCAGTTTGAATAGCATTTTCATCATTATTTAGCTTGTATTTAAAGGTTAAGCTTGACAATGAGTAGCTACCTGGGGCGTTCGAGTCATTAAGTCTATCATTATTTACATATAAGTTAGAGAATCCACCAATGTTATTGGCATAGCCACCACCTGTAACCGAATCCGTTCCTCTATCTGCTTTAAAGGCGTAGAATTTACCAGTTTTACCATCTCGTGTGAATGTTTCAAGCTTTTTGAGAACTGTATAGTTGTATTCGATATGAGGGGTAACTGTACCGTCTGGATGCTCAACTTTTAAGTAAGCTGTACGATTTCCAATCTCATTAAAGGTAGGAGCTGTTTCCCATGTAACTTTTGTACCTTCTGGTAGATTTTTTCCACCAATACCACGAACAAAGGTAAGGAGATTCAAATCATTTACATTTTCATCTTGTACAGCATAGAATCTATCAGAAACTTTTTCTACTGCATACTTAACGTTTGGACGAACGAGATTACTTGTTCCATCCAAGTAGTTGATTGTGACTGATCCATCATCATTTTGAGTGTATGAATCAATTTGCTTGTCCGCTTTTGGATTTGATGCTTTGATTGCTTCAAATACTTTAGCCTTTTCTTCTGCTGTTAAGTTGTTTACATCTGCAACTTCAAACTTAGTTTTTGGATCTACACCTGGATGTTTCTCTGACAACTTACCTTGTTTCAGACGGAAGCGGCTACCCTCAGAACGGTTTCCTACTGTATCTTCTGCGACAATGGCACGAGTAACGTGTTGACCATCGCCATACTGAAGATTTGCATTCACTGTACCAGTTTGAATGACTGTTGCTGGTGATGTTGCAGTAGCCGGTGTAACTGTTGTGATATTATTTGGCGCAACAGTTCCCCAAGTACTATGTAGGACATTATCTGTTTCTGATGCTGTGTTTGAACCTTGTCTTACGACAGTATTCGCAATCTTATCACTGTTATCTGTGAATTTAGTTGTAAAGCGAAGTTGATCACCTGCATAGAAAGTATGTGTTGTAAGACCATTTGCGTCAGTTGTTTTTGGAACTGGAACCCAACTACCATCCTTTTGTTTAACTTCTACAACTGTATCCTGAGCTACTGGAGCTTCCGTTTCACGAGTAATCGTTCCAGTTGCTGTTGCAGAGGTCAAGACCTTATCTGTATTATCACTAGGATCACGACGTGTAACTGCCTGATTAACAGTGATATCCCCTACTGGAAGAAGACCATTATTAGCTGCATAGACTGGTTGTAAGTCAGTAGCATCAAAGGTTACACTTGTAGCATTAGATCCAGCTGTCTTAGTGATTGTTTTACCAGCAATTGTAAGGCTAACTGTCGCACCTCCGACAACATTGTCAATCTGAATAGATTGATTTGGCAAACCACCTTTTTCAGAAATTGTATTTTCTACAATAACTGGTGTTTTTGGATTAACTTTAACAACTACTGGAATTTCAAAGTTTGCTTTATCAGATAATTTATGAATTACCGTACTTGAATCAGGTGGAAGCTCCATATTAACTCTATGGATAGAGAAACCTGGATTCGCAACAGTTGAATCATTTGGTTGTTCACCTGCGTGCCATGTGTATTTCGTCGCATCTGGTGCTTCTGTTCGTCCGTCTTTAGGAACTACAGCATCTTTTGGAGCTGTTACCATGCTACCAAGTCCAGCAAGGTCACCTTGAGATGTTTCAAACACTTGCTTAGCACCATAATCATAAACTGAGTAGCGCCATGTTGTTGAACTTTCAAGAGCTGGATTATCTGCAGTTACCGCACCGAAACGCCCATTTGGATAAATCGCTGTCAGCTTGTAATCCGTCTTATGAGCCATGTTGTCTACATTCCAGACTCTACTAAAGTAATCATTACCTACAGGTGTTGTTATGTTCTCACCTTCGTTATTTAAACGGTAGTCATATTTCCACTTAACAGGTAGCCCATCAAAACCTTGGCGGTTAGCCAGATTTGTATAAACATATGTATCTCCACCGATCTTATTGAACGTTTTGAAGGAGTGGAAGTTACCTGTTTGACCATTATTAGTCAGAGTTTCTAGTTTTGGATAGACTTGGTAAGTGTAGTTCAAGTCTTTTGTAGAACCATCTGGATAAGTAATCGTAACAGCGGCTGCTTTTCCTGAACCAACTTCACCTGTCGTTGGTGCTGTTTTCCATGTGACTTTAGCTGTTTCTGGAATAGTACCATTGACGAAGTCTCTCGGAGTTAAGTTCGCAACAGCTTCATCTTTAATAGCATAGAAGTTACCATTATTTTTAGTTGTTACATTATACTTGTCAGCCTGACTTTGAACAGCGATGGTAATTGTTTGAGTTGAAGTATTGCCACGTTTATCTTTGGCAACAATCTTCACTGTAGACGTACCTTTACTTGTAGGTGTTCCAGTGATTTTACCATTTTCATAGTGCAACCCTGCAGGAAGGCCTGTAATCACAACACCGTCTGTATCAGCCAGACCAACACCCTCATCGACAACTGTCAATGGAATATCCACGTGCTCACCTGATGTTGCTGTCGCATTGTTTGCGGTAATTACTGGAGCAGTAGTATCTCCTGCTACCTTACGGGCAGTTGACGTATCACTTGGATAACCATCTGAGGTACGAGTCGTCGAAGTGATGGTTGTATTTGTAGCAACAGCAGCATCTGTAAATCTCACCTGACCAGTAGTCTGATCAATCGAAACACCTGTAGGAGTTTCATTCAAACTCCAGCGACCATTTGATTTTGTAGCTGTCAATGTTTTCGAAGCATTTGTACCTTTTTGTGTATAGGTAATGGTCATCTGATTGACAGTGCTTTCTGAAGTTTTTGGAGCTACTGTCGCGTTACCAAAATCGTCCACGTTAATGGCTGGTTTTGTTGGTCTAGCAACCAAGGCAACTTGAATTTCTTTATCAGTCGCAAAGACTGTACGTGTTTCACTGCTTGTATCCTTGGTCTCTGCTGGGAATTCTGCAATCGCATTATGCGTCCATTTACCTGGAGCTTGTAATTGTTTGTCATTACTTACATCATAACGATTGGCATCCTTCCACTTGAAGGTCATACCACCTGGGAAGTAAGTATCACTTTGTTCTGTACCAGTTGCAATTCCTGTTGTTGCAATATATTGGTGAGCATCCCCTAGAGTATCTCCAACGTTTTTAAATACTTCCCCATTAGTAGCAGTATTTTTACGAACAACATCGACCACGCGGTACTTCATGTAACGAGTTGTTTCAGTTGTTCCATCTGATACGATAACTTCAGCTGTGTGAGTGCCAAGCGTTTGGTCATCATTTACTCTTCCATCAATCAGACGTCCAGAATACTTGTTGCTTTCTGTTTTACCTGTTTGCTCTGTAAAGTTTCCTGACGTCACACCACCTGGTAGGTTTTTAATCTGCAATTTAGTCAACTTACCTGAGTTATCCCAAGCCTTAACGATTGGGTTAAAGGTAGCGCCACGGTAGACTGTAAAGAGCGGTGCATCCGAATCAGTAGGACGAGTTGTAGGAAGTGTTTTTCCTTGAACTGTCACATTCGGTGCAATACGGTCACGAACGTTAAAGTTTACTGTAACTGTATCTGTCGAACCATCTGGGTAAGTTACCAAGATGTCACGCGTTTGTCGACCTGCTGTCCAGTTAGTTGGCTCATCTCCAACCCAAGCATAAGTTGTCTTCGTTCCTGCAGTTGTACCTGTAGTTGGAAGATTTGATCTGTTAGTGATATAAGTTTCAGGATTATCGAAACGAACACGTCCATTTTCTTGGATATCTACGTTTTGTGTTGTAGTTGTTGGTGTGTACTTATCTGTTTGAGCACGGAACTCAATACGTAGTTTGGCATTGTTAGTATTGTCGTTTTGACCGTTGTTATTTGTCAAACCAACTTGGTCAAAACCAGAAATATAACGATCCCAACCATCTGGAACTCGTGTATAATCTCTACCAACATGACCACTAATGTTTACTTTAGTTGGATTTTTTGCTGTTGCATTTCCATTTTGACCAAGTTTGTTTTGATCAGTAGTAAAGCGAATCTCTGTCTTTTTACCTGTGTCAACAATGTCCGCAGTTTCAAACTTGTTAGTTGGTGCTGTATTTTTACCATTTTCAAACACCTTAACCTTATCCAAGCGTCCACTGTTATCTGTCATCTTCACATCAACATTGAACTCTTCTTCACGGTAGACAATCACTTTACGATTTGCCATATCAACCGTTGCCCCTTTATTGGCTACGATTTCCGTAATCTGTGGTTTTTCTGTATCTGTGAAACGAGCTCGTACAGTGTTACTGAAAGCAGACTCAACATAAGTCTTCGTGATTCCGTCCTTATCTTGATAAGAAGCTTGGTCCTCAATTTTCACCTTAGCGTTAAAGCTATCTTGATTTGCCATTTGGACATTGTTGAAGGTAGCAACACCTTGCGCATTGGCATTAGTACTCGTTAGTAATGTGCCATTTTTATAAAGATCAACTTTTTTGTTTGGAGTTGCATTTGCTACAGTGATGGTTTGAGACGAAACGTTATCTTGTAGAGTTGTTGTGATTTCTGGAGTTTTTGGTTTCACAACAAACTTAACTGGTGTATCTGCACCCTTACTATCTGGGAATTGTCTATGAATATTGTATTCAAACACCCCTGGCGTACGACCGACCTGATTAGACTCTACTTTGGTATTCGTACCTTTTATACGATATTCAATCGTTGTGCCAGCAGGTCCTTTAGTACCACTATAGTCTTGAGTTCCTGGATGAACCAAGTATTGGTTAGGGTCTGTATAGGCTTGTTTTGTATCTCCGTTTGAATACCACCATTTCAATCCAGCCTTATTAAACGCAGACGTATCATATGGGGCTTCAACTTGATCTACGATATAAGTTCCGCTATCACGAGCTACAAAAGGATAGGCCTTAACATTATCTAACTTCAATGGGTTGGTATGGATACCAATCCCTGCCCAAGTTGTATTGTGAGTTCCTTCACCATACATAACCTTCATATTCTTGAGGTCACCATTGGTTACGTTATCTGGAACTGTTGTTTCAAAACGGGTTACCGCAACACGTCCTTGGTCACCAACGTTAACGTTATTCCAAAGGACGCGTGCTTCGTTGGTCCAAAGAATAGCTGGCTTGATGTTATTTTCCCAAGTCGCTTTACGCCATTTGTCAGAGTTCCCTGTATTATGATAAGACTGAGCTTTCAAGAGGTTATACTGCTCATCTTGGCTGTTCAATGATACAAAACCTTTGTCCACAGTGTTATATTGTGCCTTTGATAATGTTCCATTTGTAGCACGTCTCAAACCATTATATTCAGCCGGCATCATATTATCTGATGGATTTTTCGAAATCGGAAGTCCCGTCATATCCGTCTGACGATGACCGGTTGCAGTACTTATATAAGAAGCATCAGCAATCGTTGTCGGCATATTGACCTGACTAGGGATTTGGATCCAGTGACGAACATTGGTCTGGTTCATGGTCTGACGAGGGTTAGACATGAGCGTCCAGATAATCTTTGTAATCTTACCGTTCTCCGCGTATACAGGTTCTGCCTTCAGATCAACAGAAGTTTCAACACGTCTTTTAACATCCGTATTTTCACCAGATGTTAGATACTTGATACTTTCACCATTTGCTAGATTTTCAGTCTGTTCACCGATGGCACCTGAACCAGTTTGTGTATTACGAACACGGAACTGTGTCCCTGGTTTCATCGCTTTACCATTAAGGAAATCACGTTTACCGTTATTAGCACGGAGCACAGCATTGACGATTGAGTTTTGCGCAGATGTGGCTTGCTTGATAACATCTGTCAAGTCAGCATTTGGAGTTTTTAATGCTTCTTCGATAGCTGTTACAGCTGCATTCACCTTAGCAACCGCTGCTTCTGTATTTGGCAGACCGATAGACTTAGCTAGGTATTCTCCCATAGTAGCTGAGATTTTAGAAAGACGTTTGCGGTCTTCTTGAGCTTTCTTGTTGCTCTCAGCAGATACAGTAGTCGCTACGGCAGCTGTTGTCGTTGTATCCACCAAACTTGAAGTCGTTGATGTGATTTGGCTCAAACGAGTTTCAACTGCTTGTAGAGATGCGAGGCTATCAGTGATAACTATTGAAAGAGCTGCATCAGCTGTTGCGTTAGCTGCATCTTCCTTACGAACAGATGTCTCTTTGTTTGAAGCTGTCTCTGATGTTGCTGGTTTTGCAAGTTCAGAAGTTGCTCCAGCTTGTGATTGAGAAGCACTTGTTACAGCCGATGTACTTGCCGATGTAGACGCTACTGCACTTGTTGATGCTGATGCGCTTGCCGATGTACTTACACTTGTTGAAGTACTTACTGATTGGCTTTCACTTTCTGAAAGATGCTTACTTGCATTCTTGGAAGCTTCCTCAGACAAGGATTGGCTTTGGCTGACAGAAACTGAT
>JAGZLW010000063.1 GCA_018364455.1 Streptococcus mitis
AAAGGATTTTTATCTCTCTGAACATCAAAAAAGAAAGGACGAAATTTGTCCTTTCTCGAGCTTAGCTTTTCATCAACCCACTACAGTTGACAAAGAGCCCCTAAAAAGACCGCAATCCACAGATTGCAGCCTTTCTTTATTTTCTGGCTTGATAGCGACTAGTCAGGATGAAAATCACGGTAAAGACCAACATCATGACACCATAAACAGGTAGCGTTTGTCCTGTCAAGGTTGAAATTTCAAGTAGTTTTTGGATTCTTGGGAAGAGAGCTGTAGCTAGGAAGCCTCCTACTGACCAAACAATCAAGAGGACACGCCAGAGAGTGAATGGCATGCAGGCTCTAAATACGGATAAGAAACCAATTGACCCCAAGAGATAATAGAGTAGAGTTGAGATTTCTAACTCAGACCAACCTTGGCTACTGCCAAATATTTTCACAAAAAGAACGCTGAAGACGACCATGAGAGCGCTTGGTAGGGCACGAAGCATGGATCTTCTGAGGAAGTTTGGCTCGACAGGTTTGATATTTCGCTCAAAAGTCAGAACGAATGGTGGGAAACCTTCCACGAACTGGTCAATCATGGTAATCTGGATTGGAATGAAAGGGAAAATCAAGATCCACTCAGACCGACCTAGTAAAGCACTAGCGATACAGATAACTGCGAGCAAGAAAGAATAGATGGTCTTTATCAAGAAAATCGGGGCGATGTGAGCAATGTTATTGACCACCCGACGACCTTCAAAGAGAATCTCAGGAACATCATTAAAGTCAGAGTTCAAGAGAACCAGATTTGCAATCTGACGAGTCGCAGGATCTCCCTCCGCCATTACGATAGAACAATCCGCCTCACGAAGAGCCAAGATATCATTGACACCGTCCCCTGTCATAGCTGTTGTATGCCCTGCTTTTTTCAGTGTTTGGATGATGAGTTTCTTTTGATGAGGGGAAACACGTCCGAAAATAGCTGTCTCCTCAGCCATAGCAACCAATTCCTCATCCGTGATTTTTGAGCAATCTACATAACTGTCATAGTCCGCAAAACCAGCCTTCTGAGCAATGCTGGACACCGTAACTGGATTGTCACCAGAGATAATCTTGAGCCCCACTTCCTGAGAACGGAGATAGTCCAGCGTCTCTGCTGCTCCTTCTCGAATCGGGTCCAAGATTTCCAGCAAGGCCAGAGCCTGAATATCAGATGGTTTCTGCGGCTTGTGATGGTCTAATTTCTCCTGACTGATAGCTAGGACCAAGACACGTGAACCTCTCTCCAAGGCCTCTCTAGCTTCAGGAACTTCAGCATCCAACAACATCTCAGGTGCACCTAAGAAAACTGTTCCCAAACCTTCCAATTCCATGGCTCCCCACTTGCGGTCGCTTGAGAAAGGCAGATTAGAGATCATAGGATAGGCTACTTCTCCCACAAAACGCTTTCGAATGGCTTGAGCTGTTGGATTTTTATCCTCACTATGGGCCATATAGCTGGCCAAGATGCTAGCAAGCGCTGACTCTCCATACTCTTCGGTCAAAGGAAGAACAGCCTCTACCTGCATCTTTCCTTGGGTGATGGTGCCCGTCTTGTCCAGACAGAGCATATCTACGCGCGCCAAGGTCTCAACAGAGTACATCTCCTGCACCAAAACCTTTTTCAAGCCCAGCTTAATCACCGCGGTCAGGAGCGAAGTAATGGTCAAAAGGGCGATTCCCTTGGGCAACATTCCCAAAAGAGCTGTTGACGAATTTACAACGGATGACTTAAGAGGCAGGCCTTTTAAGATCAAGGCTTCTAGCAAGAGAGCCAGACCAAAAGGAATGATAATCTTCCCAGTAAAACCAGCTAGCTTGTCCAGCGATTTCATGATACGAGAGTTGATGGGTTTAACGGTCTTGGCTTCCAGCATGAGTTTGGCAGCATAGTTATCAGATCCAACATGGTGAACTTGAGCCAAAACTGCCCCACTAGCCAAGAAACTTCCTGACAAAAGCAAGGCATCCACTTCCTTTTGCACCAAATCACTTTCTCCCGTTAGCATGGCTTCATTAACCTCCGCAAAGCCTTCCAAAACCAAGGCATCACTAGGAATCTGCTCTCCAGCAGACAGACGAATGACATCTCCTAACACCAATTCTTCAGGATTCAGAGCCACTTCTTGGCCATCACGAATGGTTTTGACTTTTTCCTTGGTCATGAGATTGAGCTTGTCCACCATGTGTTTGGCCCGTAGCTCGGTCACAATTCCAGAAAAAGCGTTAAAGCAGATAACAGCAAAGAAGACCAAATTGCTCCAAGCCTGCACAAAGGCAAGGGCCAAAGCAATGGCAAAGTTCAAAGCGTTAAAAAGGGTAAAGACATTTCGTTTAACGATTTGCCAAGTGCTGGTACTGGCCGAAGCAGTAAAATCATTGACCAAGCCCTTAGCCTGTCTTTTCTTGACTTCTCTTTGGGTTAATCCCATAATCTTATTTTTATCCATAAATTCTATCATATCATTTTTTATGATAGAATACTAATCTCATCCTAAATATACTTATTACAAATAGAAAAAGTTTGCCAGCCCTCCTTTGATAAGGTATAATAATAGCAAGAAAATAATCGAAGGAGATCGCATGTTTTATACTTATTTACGTGGATTGGTTGTATTGCTCCTATGGTCCATCAATGGCAATGCCCACTATCATAATACTGATAAAATTCCTAATCAAGATGAAAATTATATTCTGGTTGCACCTCACCGCACCTGGTGGGATCCTGTTTACATGGCCTTTGCGACCAAGCCAAAACAATTTATCTTTATGGCAAAAAAAGAACTCTTTACCAACCGTATTTTTGGTTGGTGGATTCGTATGTGTGGCGCTTTTCCTATCGACCGTGAAAATCCTAGCGCTTCTGCCATCAAATACCCTATCAATGTTCTCAAAAAAAGTGATCGCGCTCTCATCATGTTTCCAAGCGGGAGCCGTCACTCAAACGATGTCAAGGGGGGCGTAGCTCTGATTGCCAAGATGGCCAAGGTCCGTATCATGCCTGTTACCTATACAGGTCCCATGACTTTAAAAGGCTTGGTTAGCCGTGAGCGTGTTGATATGAACTTTGGAAATCCAATCGATATCTCAGATATCAAGAAAATGAATGATGAAGGTATTGAAACAGTCGCCAATCGCATCCAAGCAGAATTTCAACGTTTGGACGACGAAACGAAACAATGGCACAATGATAAAAAACCAAACCCACTCTGGTGGTTTATCCGCATCCCTGCCCTCATCCTTGCCATTATCCTTGCTATCTTAACCATCATCTTTAGCTTTATCGCAAGCTTCGTATGGAATCCAGATAAAAAGAGAGAAAAACTTGGTTAAATAAATACAACAATCCCTTGGCAAAAGCCAAGGGATAAATCTTTTATTCGATTTTCCATTTTTGGGCCAACCAGCTGGAAAAGGCTAAAAATCGCTCAGTCACTTGTTCATGATGTCCATAAGGATCAAAGACAAACTGGCCGTTTGGATAGCATTTCTGAAGACTGGTATGGATCTGCTCAGCATAGACTGGTGCTTGAGCCAAGCGATTGGTATGATTGACTCCTTCTGTTTGACCATTCTGTAAATACAGCAAACAGTCTAGATTTTTCACTGTCTCTTCCTTGCAGTAAGTCACAAAATCAGGATACCAAAAGGAACCGCAGATGGAGAAGACACAGGAAACCTTGTCAAAGCTGAAAAGACTGTAGACTGCCGCCAAACCACCTAGTGAGTAGCCTCCATAAGCAAGGCGAGTTTCGTCCAGGCGATAAAGCGACTGCAACTTGTCTAAAAGACCTCCAAATAAATGATCATGATAGGCGTTGGCCTGACCTCCAAAATCTGGAGCTTCATCTCTCAGAGCAGCTGCCCTCCAGGGAGTGTAGTCGTCTAAGCGATTTTTAGAGGTCAAGCCCACTAAAATCACAGATTCGGAAAGGGACGATAGGAAGGCCAAGTTTCCATCATTCAATAAAATGGCCGGATAGGTTTGATTGGGGTCGTAGTTAGAAGGAAGGCTGATTTTGACTTGGATTCCTTCCCAATCAAACTCATTATTTATTGATAAAGTCATTGATTTTCTCAAGGGAATCAATCACTGCTGGACCATAGTCCATCAATTCATCGTAAGAGATGGTCATGATTTTTTTATTCTTAATAGCAGGAACGCTTTCCAAAACAGCATTTGCCTTCATCAACTCTACTGCTTTTTCATCCAATTTTTTATTGCGATCGCTGGTTACATAGATAATCAATTCAGGATCCATTGACACGAGATTTTCCAAGGTCAAGCCTGATGTCCCCGTAGCAACGTTTGTATAACCAAGTTGGTTCAGCAAACTTTCTTGCAAAGCAGACTTGTAGGCACCGAAGGTTTCATCATTATAAGCAACCATAATCAAAGCCTTTTTCTTTTCACCTTGGCTTGCTGGATTTGCTTTCTTAACAGCGTCAATTTTAGTTTGTAATTGGGCTGCGTATTCATTGGCCTTGTCCTGAACATTAAAAATCATTCCAAGATTTTTGACATCTTCTACGATATTCCCCAAATCTTGCTGAATCGTTGAGAGAGAAGCTTTTTGCGTATAAACTAGGATTTTGTTTTCATTCCAAGTGCTAACTGTCCCCAAGGATTTTTCAGAAAACATCATGTTTCGACCCATCACAGCGTCTGGCTCATAAGAAAGGACTGTCTCTTGTGAGACTGTTTTTTTATCCCCGATTTGAGGAATAGTCGCAATCGCATCCTTGTATTTGTCCGTCACAGCATTATCTGGATTGAGCATGCCAACAATTTTATCCTTCAACCCCAACTCCAATAAGATTTCAGTGGTTGAAAGATTATTTGTAATAACTTTTTCAGGTGCCTTTTCAAAAACTTGTTCGACTTCATTCCCTTTCGCGTCATAGGTTTTGACCGTTAGTGGATAAGTCGTCTCTGTGCTCGCCTTTTGACTTGTCTCTGTGCTAGATTGTGTGGTAGCTTTTTCTGTAGTAGTGTTACCACAAGCTGCCATGGTTAAGGTAGCTACTGTCACGAGTAAAATACTGAGTGTTTTTTTCATCTTGTTTTCCTTTTCATTCTTATAAATAGTGAATCATGGCTTGCTGATCCTCGGTCCAAGTCACCTGACTTTGAACTCCGTATACAGTTTGCAATGACTCAGGGGTGATGGTCTCCTTTGGAGTCCCTTGGTAAAGGATTTCCCCCTCTTTCATCAGATAGAGATAATCCGAATAGCGACAAGCAAGTTGAATATCATGCAGGACAGCTAGAACATTGACCTTGAGCTCCTTCACAATGGCCAACAAGTCTAGCTGATACTTGATATCCAGATGGTTGGTTGGTTCGTCAAGGAGCAAGAGAGTCGGTTCTTGCGCCAAGGCGCGGGCTAATAAGACTCGTTGTTTCTCCCCCCCTGACAGAGACGAATAGAGACGAGTTTTCTTCTCAAGCATATCCACCTTGACGAGGGCATCTTGAACGAGGGTATAATCTCTTTCTCTTTCCTTCTGTAAAAAAGAGAGGTGGGGAGTTCTTCCCAGCAAGACGATTTCTTCAACTGTACAATCAAACTGCAGCTGGTTAAACTGGGTGACAACTGCCATTTGCTTGGCTGTTTCTTTGAGTGACCAATGCTCCAGCGGCTTTCCATCTAGGCTTATCAAGCCTTTGTCCGCCTTTTCCTGACGATAGAGGAGTTTAAGTAGACTGGTTTTCCCGCTTCCATTTGGTCCTAATATCGTGTGAAATTGATTCCCTTCAACCTTAAGAGAAACTCCTTTGAGGATTTTTTTCCCTCCTAGTCCAAAATGGATATCTTGACAAATCAAGTCCATATCAGACCCTCACCTCCCTTCTCCTACCTCCAACAATGTAGATGAAGAAGGGAGCACCTACTAAGGCTGTGAAAATACCAATAGGAAGCTCTGCATTTGGAATAATGACACGAGAGAGTACATCTGCCCAGACGACAAAAAGGGCACCTAGCAAGGTTGCAACAGGAAAAAGCCTCTTATAATTCGTTCCTACTAACCCTCGAGCTAAATGTGGAGTAATCAGACCGACAAATCCAATAATCCCACAGGTTGCTACTAAGACTGCTGTTAGCACAGCCACCATGGTCACATAAAGATACCAATAAAAGCGTAAGGGAATCCCCAAAGTTAAAGCAGCCTCATCTCCCATCATCATCGCATTGAAAACACGATACTGAGTAGAGAAAAATAGGAAGGCCATTCCTACTACTATAGTTGGCAGGAGTAAATCTGCCCAAGTAGTTCCAGCAAGCGAACCCATAGTCCAAAACTTAATGGTCATCACACTATCAGCATTAGCACCAACTGAGATAATAAAGTTGGAAAAAGCTAGAAAAAGAGCATTGACCACCGTTCCTGATAAGATCAGACTAGAAGTCGTCATCCTTCCCTGCATAGAGGCAATGATGAGGACAGCAATTGTTGCCAAAATAGCGCCAAGAAAAGCGCCAAGGCTAATCATCACTTTTAAGCCAAGAATAATGCTCAAGGTTGCTCCTAGAGTTGCACCCGCAGAGATTCCTAAGACATAGGGCTCAGCGATGGGATTGTTCACTGTGGACTGCATCACACTACCACACATAGAAAGACCAGCCCCTACTATCAGACCCAGCAACACTCGAGGGAACCTCATGTTCCATACAATGGCAAGAGTAGACTTGGAAACCTCTCCTATCTCAAGAGGAAATCCCAACCTGCTCAAAACAATCCGATAGGTATCTCCTAGATCAATCGCAACAGATCCCATTGAAACTGCTAGAAAGAGAGAAATCCCTAAAATACCTAGCAAAACAACTAAAAGTAACACAAATTGCTGGTCTTGTCGGCTTCCAGAAAATTTGGAAAGCATGCAAACCTCCTTTGATAGAATCTTAAAAATTTAGAAAATTCTCATGAAAAGTATACCATATTTTCAACAATGTAACAAGATGAGAACAAATGAATATAGTTGGTTTTATAGTGCTAGGAACCGTAAGTAAAGATAATACTTGAGTATATCGAGGTAAGGCGACAACATAAAAAGCCCTCTGAAAATCAGAGAGCTGATTTAAGCTCGTGCTAAAATCCTAGTGAAACAAAAAAATCTACACGATCAGAAAAGTCTCTATCGTGCCATTTTCATACATGATGTATAGTCCAAGTAGAATGAATACTAAGGGCACAATGATTCGCTCGTATTTTTCAATTGTCTCGAATATTAACGGAATAGAGGATAACACCCGGCTAATCTCGCATAAGATAATTATGCCGATTACAAACACAAGCAACGCCACGAGGGTCTGTGACCAATCTAACGAAGCAAAATAAGGTATATAGATACCTAAATTATCTCCGCCAGATGCAATTGTCAGCAATGTAACTGTCCAAAACAGTTGATTTGCCTTGCTTTGTTCTAATCTTTCAATAATTTCTTCCTCTTCTTCCTCTTCTTCCTCTTCTTCTCCAACAATTGCAAAGCGAATCCCTAAATAGATAGGGATTAAACCAAGCAATCCAACCATCCATTCTTCAGGCACGAAATTAACGACATAAGCAGCAACTAAACTCGCCCCTACAAGTAAGCCTGTGCCTAGATATTGCCCCGCATAAATATGCCATTTTTGTTTGTTCTGTGATAGCTGTGCAAATAAAATAAATAAAATAATTAAATAATCGATACTGGTGGAAATATAAACACCAATAGCAGATATGATTGTCTGTCCCATAAAAAACCTCCTGTATTGGTCAGTAATAAATCAGCAGATTTTAGGAGAGCACAGACACATTAATTTAGCTATCGCTAGTGGGTAATGTCGAACATAGGAAAGCATTTTACTCCTCCTCAAAACGTAGTTACAAAGTAATTTCTAACTGGAATTCGGTGACTACTTCCATGTAAAGTATAACATACTATACTTTACTTCGTAAAGTGTGGGCTCTCCGAGGGGGCTTGCAGACAGCTACTCGGCTTTTCAAGCCGAGTAGCTACGCACCTTTATGGTGTAATTAGCTGATACCATTTAAGGTTTTTGTAGTCTCCAAAATTGTGACCGATAAAACCTCAATAAAAAAGCCCTCTGAAGTCCGAGAGCTGATTTGAGCCCGGGCTAAAATCCTAGTGAAAAAGATGAAACTCCTTGTGTTCATCGAACACGGTGTCTTTTCCCTATTTTCATACGGATTTTTGACGCCCTTAGCATCATGATTCTTGCTGGATAAACCGTTTATAGACTAGGCGACGAGGCGAAGATCGTACGAAACGTTCAGTGAAACAAAAAAAATCTCCCCGAAGGGAGAAGATCTAGTTTATTTTACCTTACAGTGCTAGGAACTGTAACCGAAGATTATACTTGAGCATACTAAGGTAAGGTGACAACGTAAAAAGCCCTCTGAAAATCAGAGAGCTGATTTTAGCCCGGGCTAAAATCCTAGTGAAAAAGATGAAACTCCTTGTGTTCATCGAACACGGTGTCCTTTCCCTATTTTCATACGGATTTTTGACGCCCTTAGCATCATAATTCTTGCTGGATAAATCGTTTATAGACTAGGCGACGAGGCGAAGAATGTACGAAACGTTCAGTGAAACAAAAAATCTCCCCGAAG
>JAGZLW010000064.1 GCA_018364455.1 Streptococcus mitis
AGCAGTAGAACCACTTTCACAAGGTATTACAAACGTTGCTACTAAACGTCTTCAAGGACGTAAATTTAACATCGGTCTTGACTGGCCATTCATCGCTGGTCGTGCTGAAATTTGGGCTTGTGCCAACGTACTTGCACCAATCATGTTGGTTGAAGCAGTACTTCTTTCAAAAGTCGGAAATGGTATCTTGCCACTTGCAGGTATCATCGCTATGGGTGTTACTCCAGCTCTCTTGGTTGTAACTCGTGGTAAATTGCTCCGTATGATCATCTTCGGAACACTCTTGTTGCCACTCTTCCTTCTTTCAGGTACACTTATTGCACCATTTGCAACAGAACTCGCTAAAGGTGTAGGTGCCTTCCCAGCAGGTGTGAGCGAAACTCAATTGATCACTCACTCAACTCTTGAAGGACCAATCGAAAAACTTCTTGGTTGGACAATTGGTAACACTACAACAGGTGATATCAAAGCAATCCTTGGTGCAGTAGTCTTCCTTGTATTCTATATCGGTATCTTTGCATGGTATAGAAAACAAATGATCAAACGTAACGAAGAGTACGCAGCAAAAGCAAAATAATGCGCTCCTATAAAATGTAAGCTCAATGAAAATCAAAGAGCAAACTAGAAATCGAGTCGCATGTTGCTCAAAATAAAGTTTTGAGGTTGTAGATAAGACTGACGAAGTCAGTGACCATATCTACGGCAAGGCGACGCTGACGAAGTTTGAATTGGATTTTCGCAGAGTGTAAATTGTTGAAACTAGGTTGTCATACCATTAGGAGTGACAGCCTAGTTTTTTATAAACTATCAAGAAATCGGAGAAAATAATGGTAATTGAATTAAAATCAGAACAATTAAGAGTTCAATTTAACAGTTTTGGTGGAGCTCTTTCTTCTATAAAAGATGCTGAGGGACTTGAGTATTTGTGGCAAGGGGATGCTACTTATTGGAGTGGACAAGCTCCTGTTCTCTTTCCTATTTGTGGTTCACTGAGAGAGGATACAGCACTTTATATAGATGATAATGGACAAGAAATCCAAGGAAACATCCCTCGTCATGGTTTGGTTCGCAAGAAAGAATTTGAATTAGTTGAACAGACAGATAAGAGTGTAACTTTTGCAATTGAAGACGATGAGAATAGCTATCAGAACTATCCTTATCATTTCCGCCTAGAAATCACTTATAGCCTTACTGGAAAGACAGTACGAACTCAATACAAGATTTTCAATAAAGAAACTAGCAAGGTCATGCCTTACTTTATTGGTGGACATCCAGGATTTAATTGTCCTTTACTGGATGATGAAGTCTATGAAGATTACTATTTAGAGTTTGAGAAAGAAGAGACTTGCTCTGTTCCACGTCCTTTCCCAGAAACAGGTATGTTGGATTTCCAAGATAGAAGACCATGGCTAGAAGGTCAAAAAGAATTAGACCTCAGCTATGATCTTTTCAGTACAGATGCAGTCACCTTAGATGAATTGGAATCTAGAACAATTGCTCTTCGTTCTCGTAAACATGATAAGGGATTGAAAGTGCACTTTGCAGAGTTTCCAAACCTCATTATATGGTCAACTTTGAATAAAGGTCCTTTCATTGCTTTTGAACCATGGTCTGGCTTGTCAACATCCCTTGAAGAAGGAGATCATCTAGAAGATAAGAAGAATGTTCGCCTCCTAGAACCTGGTCAAGTGGATCAAATTGGTTTTGGTATCGAAATTTTTTAGTTAAAAAACACAAAAACAAACATTAAGTGTTGACTTTTTCAAGAAATAGGAGTATATTATGTTTGTAAGCAACAAATGATGTTTGTAACAAACAAACAATCACTTGTTATATTCTCTTTCGTGGAGAAAGATTATTTCTAGGAAACTGATTTCCTAAACTTGAATAAGGTGTCATTCATCTCATTCAATCCAATTTGTCAATAAACTGCTAGAAAGCTTTTTGTGGATAAACTGCTAACCATAAAAGTTTTTACTAGCCTAGAAAAATAAAAGGAGTATACAATATGTCTATTGTTATCGGTGCAGATGCTGCAGGTTTGAGATTGAAAGAAGTTGTGAAAGACTTCTTGGAAAAAGAAAACTTCCACGTTGTGGATGTTACAGCTGAAGGTCAAGACTTTGTTGATGTGACTCTTGCTGTTGCTGCAGAAGTAAACAAAGAAGAACAAAACCTTGGTATCGTGATTGATGCTTATGGAGCTGGTCCATTTATGGTCGCAACTAAGATCAAAGGAATGGTTGCTGCAGAAGTATCTGACGAACGTTCAGCTTATATGACTCGTGGTCACAACAACTCACGTATGATCACTATGGGTGCACAACTTGTTGGTGATGAATTGGCTAAAAACATCGCTAAAGGATTTGTTAACGGTAAATACGATGGTGGACGTCACCAAATTCGTGTCGACATGTTGAACAAAATGTGCTAATTAGATTACAGTAAGAAAGGTAAGTTAAAAATGAGAATTGCAATTGGATGTGACCACATCGTAACAGATGAAAAAATGGCGGTTTCAGAATTTTTGAAATCAAAAGGATATGAAGTCATTGACTTTGGTACATATGACCATACACGTACTCACTACCCAATCTTTGGTAAAAAAGTAGGGGAAGCTGTAACTAGCGGTCAAGCTGATCTTGGGGTATGTATCTGTGGTACTGGTGTTGGTATCAACAACGCTGTAAATAAAGTTCCAGGTGTCCGTTCTGCCTTGGTTCGTGATATGACAACAGCCCTTTATGCTAAAGAACAATTGAACGCCAACGTTATCGGTTTTGGTGGTAAGATTACTGGTGAATTGCTCATGTGTGATATCATCGAAGCTTTCATCCATGCTGAATACAAACCAACTGAAGAAAACAAAAAATTGATTGCGAAAATTGAACACCTTGAAAGTCACAATGCTCAACAAACAGACGCAAACTTCTTCACTGAATTCCTTGAAAAATGGGATCGCGGAGAATACCACGACTAAGAGGTGACCTATGATTTTAACAGTCACAATGAACCCATCCATTGATATTTCCTATCCCTTGGATGAGTTGAAGATTGATACTGTCAATCGTGTGGTGGATGTAACCAAAACGGCTGGTGGTAAGGGCCTCAATGTTACCCGAGTACTTTCAGAATTTGGGGATTCTGTTCTTGCTACTGGTTTAGTCGGGGGCAAACTTGGTGAGTTTTTGGTTGAAAATATCGATGATAACGTTAAGAAAGATTTCTTCTCTATTCAGGGGGAAACTCGTAACTGTATCGCTATTCTCCATGGAGACAACCAAACAGAAGTTCTTGAAAAAGGTCCTGAAGTATTGGAACAGGAAGGTCAAGACTTTTTTGAATATTTCAAAAATCTTTTGGAGTCAGTTGAAGTAGTAGCCATCTCAGGTAGTCTGCCGGCTGGCCTTCCAGTTGATTACTATGCGAGTTTGGTAGAACTTGCTAATCAAGCTGGCAAGCCTGTAGTCTTGGACTGCTCTGGTGCAGCACTTCAGGCGGTTCTTGAATCACCACATAAACCCACAGTCATCAAACCAAATAATGAGGAATTGTCTCAACTTCTTGGAAGAGAAGTTTCTGAGGATTTGGATGAATTAAAAGAAGTACTTCAAGAGCCTTTGTTTGCAGGGATTGAATGGATTATCGTTTCACTTGGTGCCAACGGTGCCTTTGCCAAACATGGTGACACTTTCTACAAGGTCGATATTCCTAGAATTCAGGTGGTAAATCCTGTTGGATCTGGAGACTCTACTGTGGCAGGAATTTCTTCAGGACTTCTTCATAAAGAATCGGATGCAGAATTACTCATCAAGGCAAATGTCCTTGGTATGCTCAATGCTCAAGAAAAAATGACTGGTCATGTCAACATGGCTAACTATCAAGCTCTATATGATCAATTAATAGTAAAAGAGGTATAAAATGGCTTTAACAGAACAAAAACGTGCACGCTTAGAAAAACTTTCTGATGAAAATGGAATCATCTCAGCTCTTGCTTTTGACCAACGCGGTGCTTTGAAACGCCTCATGGCTCAACACCAAACAGAAGAACCGACTGTCGCTCAAATGGAAGAACTGAAAGTCTTGGTAGCAGATGAATTGACTAAATACGCTTCATCAATGCTTCTTGACCCTGAATATGGACTTCCAGCGACTAAAGCTCTTGATGAAAAAGCTGGTCTTCTCCTTGCTTATGAAAAAACAGGTTATGACACAACAAGCACAAAACGCTTACCAGACTGCTTGGATGTTTGGTCTGCAAAACGTATTAAAGAAGAAGGTGCAGATGCGGTTAAATTCTTGCTTTACTATGATGTAGATAGCTCAGACGAACTCAACCAAGAAAAACAAGCTTACATCGAACGTATCGGTTCTGAATGTGTGGCTGAAGATATCCCATTCTTCCTTGAAATCCTTGCTTACGATGAAAAAATTGCTGACGCTGGTTCTGTAGAATACGCGAAAGTAAAACCACACAAAGTTATCGGTGCTATGAAAGTCTTCTCAGACCCACGCTTTAACATTGATGTATTGAAAGTAGAAGTTCCTGTTAACATTAAATATGTTGAAGGCTTCGCTGAAGGTGAAGTAGTTTATACACGTGAAGAAGCAGCAGCCTTCTTCAAAGCACAAGATGAAGCAACTAACTTGCCATACATCTACTTGAGTGCTGGTGTATCAGCTAAACTTTTCCAAGATACTCTTGTATTTGCTCATGAATCAGGTGCAAACTTCAACGGAGTTCTTTGTGGCCGTGCTACATGGGCTGGATCAGTTGAAGCTTACATCAAAGATGGTGAAGAAGCAGCACGTGAATGGCTTCGCACAACTGGATTTGAAAACATTGATGAGCTCAATAAAGTTCTTCAAACAACAGCGACTTCATGGAAAGAACGTGTGTAAGCAAGTCCTCCTAGGTTAGGAACATGAATCTAAAAAAATTTTAAAAAAAGTAACATGTAAGGGTTTACAAAATAACTTACTTGTGCTATACTTAAATCACAAGTTAATACAAGGTGAGTGTTACTAAGTAATATTAGGCATGATCACAGGTGAATTAGAAATCGGCTGATTTTCTAGTTCATTTGTGGTCATTTTTTGTACTAATATACCTTTAAGATATAAAAGGAGGTTGACATGTATCGAATTCTAAATCCAATGAATCACAATGTCTCGCTTGTCAGAAATGATAAAGGAGAAGAAGTGATTGTGATTGGTAAGGGGATTGCATTTGGAAAGAAGAAGGGGGATTTGATTGCTGAACATCAGGTTGAGAAAATCTTTCGGATGAAGACCGAAGAGTCCAGAGAAAACTTTATGGCTCTCCTCAAAGATGTTCCGCTTGATTTTATCACAGTGACCTATGAAATCATTGATAAGCTATCAAAGAAATATCATTATCCGATTCAAGAGTATCTCTACGTAACATTGACAGATCATATTTACTGTTCTTACCAAGCTCTAGCACAAGGAAGGTACAAGGATAGTAATCTGCCAGATATTTCCACTAAGTATCCTGTCGCTTTTCAAATCGCAAATGAAGCATTTGAAATTTACCGCCAGAAGCTAGCAGATCATTTTCCTGAGGACGAAATTATTAGGATTGCTTATCATTTCATTAATGCCGAAGGTGAAAATGAAGTGGAACTTGTGGAGTCGATTGATAAGAGGAAAGAAATTCTCAGGAATGTTGAGGAAGTTCTAAAGGAATATGCAATTCAGCGAACCAAAGAGAATAACCATTTCTATGATCGCTTTATGATTCATTTGAATTATTTCTTGGATTATTTAGACAGATCTAGAGATGATAACCAATCACTTCTGGATATGGAAGACCACATCAAACAATCCTATCCAAAAGCGTTCGAGATTGGTTCCAAGATCTATGATGTGATTACGCAACATACGGGTCTTGATTTGTATAAAAGTGAACGAGTTTATCTAGTTCTACATATCCAACGTTTGTTGTCATAAAAATTTAATTAAAAATATATAAGGAGAATTCTATCATGAATAGAGAAGAAGTAACATTGTTAGGTTTTGAAATCGTAGCCTATGCTGGCGATGCTCGTTCAAAACTATTGGAAGCCTTGAAGGCTGCTGAAGCTGGTGATTTTGCGAAAGCAGATAGCTTAGTTGAGGAAGCTGGTTCTTGCATTGCAGAGGCTCACCACGCGCAAACAAGTCTATTGACCAAGGAAGCAGCTGGTGAGGACTTAGCGTATAGTGTGACCATGATGCATGGCCAAGACCACTTGATGACAACCATCTTGTTAAAAGATTTGATGCACCACTTAATCGAACTGTATAAGAGAGGAGTTAAATAATGAACAAACTAGTTGCATTTATTGAGAAAGGAAAGCCTTTCTTTGAGAAATTATCTCGTAATATCTATCTTCGTGCTATTCGTGATGGTTTCATTGCAGGTATGCCTGTTATTCTCTTCTCAAGTATCTTTATTTTAATCGCCTTTGTACCAAACTCATGGGGCTTTAAATGGTCTGATGAAGTTGTAGCCTTTCTGATGAAACCTTATAGCTATTCAATGGGGATTCTAGCTCTCTTGGTAGCTGGTACAACAGCTAAATCACTGACCGACTCAGTAAACCGTAGCATGGAGAAAACCAATCAAATCAACTATATGTCAACATTGTTGGCAGCAATTGTTGGTTTGTTGATGTTGGCAGCTGATCCTATCGAAAATGGTCTAGCTACTGGATTCTTGGGGACAAAAGGTTTGCTTTCAGCCTTCCTTGCTGCCTTTGTTACCGTAGCAATCTATAAGGTTTGTGTTAAGAACAACGTCACTATTCGTATGCCTGACGAAGTTCCACCAAATATCTCACAAGTCTTTAAAGATGTGATTCCATTCACTCTCTCAGTTGTTTCTCTTTATGCTCTTGATTTACTAGCTCGTCATTTTGTTGGTGCAAGCGTAGCTGAATCAATCGGTAAATTCTTTGCACCGTTATTCTCTGCAGCTGATGGCTATCTTGGTATTACCATTATCTTTGGTGCCTTTGCCTTCTTCTGGTTTGTTGGGATCCATGGTCCATCTATCGTTGAACCTGCTATCGCAGCTATTACCTATGCAAATGCTGAAGTCAACTTGAACCTTCTCCAACAAGGAATGCATGCAGACAAGATCCTTACTTCTGGTACACAAATGTTTATCGTTACCATGGGTGGTACTGGTGCGACACTGGTTGTTCCATTCATGTTCATGTGGTTAACAAAATCTAAACGTAACCGTGCAATCGGACGTGCTTCAGTAGTTCCAACATTCTTTGGTGTAAATGAACCAATCTTGTTCGGTGCTCCATTGGTATTAAATCCAATCTTCTTCATTCCATTTATTTTTGCACCAATTGCAAACGTTTGGATCTTTAAATTCTTCATTGAAACTCTTGGAATGAATTCATTTACTGCTAATCTACCATGGACAACTCCAGCTCCACTAGGTCTAGTTCTTGGTACTAACTTCCAAGTCCTTTCCTTCATTCTTGCTGCTCTTCTAATCGTGGTTGACGTAGTCATTTACTACCCATTCCTTAAAGTCTATGATGAACAAATTCTTGAAGAAGAACGTTCAGGTAAATCTAATGACGAATTGAAAGAAAAAGTTGCTGCAAACTTCAACACTGCAAAAGCAGATGCTATTCTTGAAAAAGCGGGTGTCGATGCAGCACAAAATACCATCACTGAAGAAACAAATGTCCTCGTTCTCTGTGCAGGTGGAGGTACAAGTGGTCTCCTTGCAAATGCTTTGAACAAGGCAGCTGCAGAATACAATGTTCCTGTGAAAGCAGCAGCAGGTGGCTATGGTGCTCACCGTGAAATGTTGCCAGAGTTTGATCTTGTTATCCTTGCCCCTCAAGTTGCTTCAAACTTTGAAGATATGAAAGCAGAAACAGATAAACTCGGTATTAAACTTGCGAAAACAGAAGGCGCTCAATACATCAAATTAACCCGTGATGGAAAAGGTGCTCTTGCATTCGTACAAGCTCAATTCGATTAACGATAGGGACTATGAAATAGTCTCCTATCGTTACGGAAATCGCTATGGCGAATTTCCTAATCGCCTTATTAATTCGTCGGTAAAAAG
>JAGZLW010000065.1 GCA_018364455.1 Streptococcus mitis
CGCTTTTCATTATAGGTCATATGGGACTTTTTTTCTACACAAAAATAGGCTCCATAAGATTCATAGGGGATTTACCCACTACAAATATTATAGAGCCTTCTTTTTTCATGAAAAGGGTATTAGAGCAAAAGATGGAAAGAAATGATAAAATATGCTATAATGAAATGATGTAAAAAAGGAGTATTTATGGACATTTCAGTAATTCGTCAGAAAATTGACGCAAATCGTGAAAAATTAGCTTCTTTCAGGGGGTCTCTTTGACCTAGAAGGTCTAGAGGAAGAGATTGCCATCTTGGAAAATAAGATGACAGAACCTGATTTTTGGAACGATAATATCGCGGCCCAAAAAACGTCGCAAGAATTAAATGAATTAAAAAACACCTACAACACCTTCCACAAAATGGAAGAGTTGCAGGATGAAGTCGAAATTTTATTAGACTTTTTAGCTGAAGATGAGTCGGTGCATGAAGAATTGGTTGAGCAGTTATCAGAACTTGATAAGATGATGACCAGTTATGAGATGACCTTGCTCTTGTCAGAACCTTATGACCATAATAATGCCATCTTGGAAATCCATCCAGGTTCTGGTGGTACTGAGGCGCAGGACTGGGGTGATATGCTGCTTCGTATGTATACTCGTTATGGCAATGCCAAAGGCTTTAAAGTAGAAGTCTTGGATTATCAAGCAGGTGATGAGGCTGGTATCAAGTCAGTAACCTTATCATTTGAAGGTCCTAATGCCTATGGTCTTCTCAAGTCAGAAATGGGTGTGCACCGTTTGGTGCGAATTTCGCCGTTTGACTCTGCTAAACGTCGCCATACCTCTTTCACATCTGTAGAAGTGATGCCTGAGTTGGACGATACCATTGAAGTGGAAATCCGGGAAGATGACATCAAGATGGATACCTTCCGTTCAGGTGGTGCCGGTGGACAAAACGTCAACAAGGTTTCAACAGGTGTGCGTCTGACCCACATTCCAACTGGAATTGTTGTCCAATCAACGGTCGATCGTACCCAGTATGGAAATAGAGATCGAGCTATGAAGATGTTGCAGGCTAAGCTCTATCAAATGGAGCAAGAAAAGAAAGCTGCGGAGGTAGATTCCCTCAAGGGTGAGAAAAAAGAAATCACATGGGGAAGCCAAATCCGTTCTTATGTCTTCACGCCTTATACTATGGTAAAAGATCATCGAACTAGCTTTGAAGTTGCTCAGGTAGATAAGGTTATGGATGGAGACCTAGATGGTTTTATCGATGCTTATCTCAAGTGGCGAATCAGCTAAGATAGAAAGGAACTCACATGTCAATCATTGAAATGAGAGATGTCGTCAAAAAATACGACAACGGAACGACTGCCCTACGCGGTGTTTCGGTTAGCGTTCAACCGGGAGAATTTGCTTACATTGTAGGACCTTCAGGAGCAGGGAAGTCAACCTTCATTCGTTCTCTATATCGTGAAGTAAAAATCGATAAAGGAAGCCTATCAGTTGCTGGTTTTAATCTGGTTAAGATCAAAAAGAAAGACGTCCCGCTTCTACGTCGTAGTGTTGGGGTTGTCTTTCAGGATTATAAACTCTTGCCAAAGAAAACGGTCTATGAAAATATTGCTTACGCTATGGAAGTAATCGGGGAAAATCGCCGTAATATCAAAAAACGTGTGATGGAAGTTTTAGACTTGGTTGGGTTGAAGCACAAGGTTCGTTCTTTCCCAAATGAGCTCTCAGGTGGAGAGCAACAGCGGATTGCGATTGCACGTGCCATTGTAAATAATCCCAAAGTATTGATAGCCGATGAACCAACAGGAAACCTGGACCCGGATAATTCATGGGAAATTATGAATCTCTTGGAACGGATTAACCTACAAGGGACAACTATTTTGATGGCGACTCATAATAGCCAGATTGTAAATACCTTGCGCCACCGTGTCATTGCCATTGAAAATGGCCGTGTCGTTCGTGACGAATCAAAAGGAGAGTATGGATACGATGATTAGTAGATTTTTTCGCCATTTATTTGAATCACTAAAAAGTTTGAAACGAAATGGTTGGATGACAGTGGCTGCTGTCAGCTCAGTCATGATTACTTTGACCTTGGTTGCCATATTTGCTTCTGTTATTTTCAATACAGCGAAACTAGCTACAGATATTGAAAATAATGTTCGAGTGATGGTTTATATTCGTAAGGATGTAGCTGATAATAGCGAGACTATTGAAAAAGAAGGTCAAACTGTTACAAATAATGACTACCACAAGGTATACAATGCTTTGAAGGGGATGTCTACTGTTAAGAGTGTTACTTTTTCAAGTAAAGAAGAACAATATGAAAAATTAACTGAGACAATGGGGGACAACTGGAAAATTTTCGAAGGAGATGCCAACCCCCTCTATGATGCCTATATTGTTGATACCAATACGCCAAGTGATGTAAAAACTGTAGCCGAGGATGCTAAAAAAATTGAAGGTGTGTCTGAGGTTCAGGATGGTGGTGCCAATACAGAACGTTTATTCCAACTAGCATCATTTATCCGTGTTTGGGGATTAGTTATTGCAGGACTTTTGATTTTCATTGCAGTTTTCTTGATTTCAAATACCATTCGTATTACCATTATTTCTCGCAGTCGCGAAATTCAAATCATGCGCTTGGTTGGTGCTAAGAACAGTTATATCCGTGGACCTTTCTTACTTGAAGGTGCCTTCATTGGTTTGCTTGGAGCAACTGCACCATCAGTGTTGGTCTTTATTGTTTATCGAATGGTTTACCAATCTGTCAATAAGTCGTTGGTCGGACAAAATCTTTCTATGATCGCGCCAGAGGTATTTACTCCTCTGATGATTGCCCTATTATTTGTGATTGGAATTTTCATTGGTTCACTGGGATCAGGAATTTCCATGCGCCGATTCTTGAAGATTTAGGTAAACTAGCTACTTTTATGAGGAGATTAAATGATCTCCTTTTTTGCTACAAAAAATTTAGAAAAAAGTGTAATTTTTTTTGTAAAAGCCTTTACAAAAAAAATTAAAGTGGTATAATTAAATCATAAAAGGTGCAAACGTTTTCGTAAAACGTTTGCCTAAATAAAAATAAAGGAGATTTGAATGATGAAAGATACATTCAAAAATGTCTTGTCTTTCGAATTTTGGCAAAAATTCGGTAAGGCTTTGATGGTGGTTATCGCGGTTATGCCGGCTGCTGGTTTGATGATTTCAATCGGTAAGTCTATCGTGATGATTAACCCAACCTTTGCACCACTCGTTATTACTGGTGGTGTACTAGAGCAAATCGGTTGGGGAGTTATCGTTAACCTTCATATCTTGTTCGCCCTCGCTATTGGAGGAAGCTGGGCTAAAGAACGTGCTGGTGGTGCTTTCGCCGCTGGTCTTGCCTTCATCTTGATTAACCGTATCACTGGTACAATCTTTGGTGTATCAGGCGATATGTTGAAAAATCCAGATGCTATGGTAACTACTATCTTTGGTGGTTCAATCAAAGTTGCTGATTACTTTATCAGTGTTCTTGAAGCTCCAGCACTTAACATGGGTGTATTCGTAGGGATTATTTCTGGTTTTATTGGAGCAACTGCTTACAATAAATACTATAACTTCCGTAAGCTTCCTGATGCACTTTCATTCTTTAACGGAAAACGTTTTGTACCGTTTGTAGTTATTCTTCGTTCAATAATTGCTGCAATTGTACTTGCTGCTTTCTGGCCAGTAGTTCAAACAGGTATCAATAGCTTTGGTATTTGGATTGCCAACTCACAAGAAACTGCTCCAATCCTTGCACCATTCTTGTATGGTACATTGGAACGTTTGCTCTTGCCATTTGGTCTTCACCATATGTTGACTATCCCAATGAACTACACAGCTCTTGGTGGTACTTATGATGTCTTAACTGGTGCAGCTAAAGGTAGTCAAGTATTTGGTCAAGATCCACTTTGGCTTGCATGGGTAACAGACCTTGTAAACCTTAAAGGTACTGATGCTAGTCAATACCAACACTTGTTAGATACAGTACATCCAGCTCGTTTCAAAGTTGGACAAATGATCGGTTCATTCGGTATCTTGATGGGTGTAGTTGTGGCTATCTACCGTAATGTTGATGCTGACAAGAAACATAAATACAAAGGTATGATGATTGCAACAGCTCTTGCAACATTCTTGACAGGGGTTACTGAACCAATCGAATACATGTTCATGTTTGTAGCAACACCTATGTATCTTGTTTACTCACTTGTTCAAGGTGCTGCCTTCGCTATGGCTGACGTTGTAAACCTACGTATGCACTCATTCGGTTCAATCGAGTTCTTGACTCGTACACCTATTGCAATCAGTGCTGGTATCGGTATGGATATCATTAACTTCATTTGGGTAACTGTTCTCTTTGCTGTAATCATGTACTTTATCGCAAACTTCATGATTCAAAAATTCAACTACGCAACTCCAGGGCGTAACGGAAACTACGAAACTGCTGAAGGTTCAGAAGAATCTAGCAGCGAAGTGAAAGTTGCAGCAGGTTCTCAAGCTGTAAACATTATTAACCTTCTTGGTGGACGTGCAAACATCGTTGATGTTGACGCATGTATGACTCGTCTTCGTGTAACTGTTAAAGATGCAGATAAAGTAGGAAACGCAGAACAATGGAAAGCAGAAGGAGCTATGGGTCTTGTCATGAAAGGACAAGGGGTTCAGGCTATCTACGGACCAAAAGCTGACGTATTGAAATCTGATATCCAAGATATCCTTGATTCAGGTGAAATCATTCCTGAAACTCTTCCAAGCCAAATGACTGAAGCACAACAAAACACTGTTCACTTCAAAGGTCTTACTGAGGAAGTTTACTCAGTAGCAGACGGTCAAGTTGTTGCTTTGGAACAAGTAAAAGATCCAGTGTTTGCTCAAAAAATGATGGGTGATGGATTTGCAGTAGAACCTGCAAATGGAAACATTGTATCTCCAGTTTCAGGTACTGTATCAAGCATCTTCCCAACAAAACATGCTCTTGGTATTGTGACTGAAGCAGGTCTTGAAGTATTGGTTCACATTGGTTTGGACACAGTAAGTCTTGAAGGTAAACCATTTACAGTTCATGTTGCTGAAGGACAAAAAGTTGCAGCAGGAGATCTCCTTGTCACAGCTGACTTGGATGCTATCCGTGCAGCAGGACGTGAAACTTCAACAGTAGTTGTCTTCACAAATGGTGATGCAATTAAATCAGTTAAATTAGAAAAAACAGGTTCTCTTGCAGCTAAAACAGCAGTTGCTAAAGTAGAATTGTAATATACTTGAGGTTGGAAGCTGTATTCCAACCTCTTATTTTGGGAGAAAAGAATGAAATTTTTAACACTCAATACTCATAGTTGGATGGAAAAAGAAGCTGAGGAAAAATTCCAGATTTTGCTTGAGGATATTCTTGAAAAGGACTATGATTTGATTTGTTTCCAAGAAATCAATCAGGAAATCACTTCGCCAGTGGTGGAGGTTAATGATCTTTATCAAGCTTTGCCAGCTGCTGAGCCTATTCATCAAGACCACTATGTTAGACTCTTGGTTGAAAAGTTGTCTGAGCAAGGGAAAGATTACTACTGGACTTGGGCCTATAACCATATCGGTTATGATCGCTACCACGAAGGTGTGGCTATCTTGTCTAAAACACCTATTGAAGCCAGAGAAATTTTGGTTTCAGATGTGGATGATCCAACAGACTATCATACTCGCCGTGTTGCCTTGGCTGAAACTGTAGTTGATGGTAAGGAGCTTGCAGTTGCAAGTGTCCACCTTTCTTGGTGGGATAAAGGTTTCCAAGAAGAATGGGCACGATTTGAGGCTGTCTTGAAAGAATTGAACAAGCCGCTTTTGCTAGCTGGAGATTTTAACAATCCGGCTGGACAGGAAGGCTACCAAGCTATTTTAGCTAGTCCATTGGGTTTACAAGACGCATTTGAAGTTGCTCAAGAGAAAAGCGGTAGCTATACCGTTCCACCAGAAATTGATGGCTGGAAAGGGAACACTGAACCTCTTCGAATCGATTATGTCTTTACTACCAAAGAGTTAGCGGTGGAAAATTTACATGTCGTATTTGATGGTAACAAGAGTCCACAAGTGAGTGATCACTATGGCTTGAATGCTATTTTAAACTGGAAATAATAACTGAAAAGAGGTTGGAACTATAACATTCCAGCCTTTTTCTTATTAGAGAAGCTACTGGAAATAGCCTAATACTCTTCGAAAATCAAATTCAAACCGTGTCAGCTTCACCTTGCCGTATAGATGTTACTGACTTCGTCAGTTCTATCTGCAACCTCAAAACAGTGTTTTGAGCAACCTGCGGCTAGTTTCCTAGTTTGCTCTTTAATTTTCATTGAGTATGAAAAGAGGTTGGAATCATGAAGTTCCAGCCTTTTTCTGACTAGAAAAGGTACTGGAAATAGCCTAAATAAGTGAGACTACTGAAATGGAATAAAATATGGTATAATTGATAAGATAGATAGAATCGAGGATATTATGTCATTTACGAAATTTCAATTTAAAAACTATATTAGAGAAGCCTTGGAGGAGTTGAAATTTACAACTCCAACAGAGGTACAAGATAAGTTGATTCCCATTGTCTTGGCAGGCCGAGATTTGGTCGGAGAATCAAAAACAGGTTCAGGTAAGACTCACACTTTCCTATTACCGATTTTCCAGCAATTAGATGAAGCCAGCGATAGTGTTCAAGCAGTCATTACTGCACCGAGCCGTGAGTTGGCTACTCAAATTTACCAAGCAGCGCGTCAGATTTCAGCTCACTCAGATGTCGAAGTTCGTGTGGTTAATTATGTGGGAGGGACAGATAAGGCTCGCCAGATTGAAAAATTGGCAAGCAATCAGCCTCATATTGTTATCGGAACACCAGGCCGTATCTACGACTTGGTTAAATCTGGTGATTTGGCTATTCACAAGGCCAAGACCTTTGTGGTCGATGAGGCAGACATGACCTTGGATATGGGATTCTTAGAAACTGTTGATAAGATTGCTGGAAGCCTTCCAAAAGACTTGCAATTCATGGTTTTCTCAGCGACTATTCCACAAAAACTGCAACCATTCTTGAAAAAATACTTGTCAAATCCTGTCATGGAGAAAATCAAGACCAAAACGGTCATTTCTGATACCATTGATAATTGGTTGATTTCTACTAAGGGACGTGATAAGAATGCTCAAATTTATCAGTTGACTCAGTTGATGCAACCGTATTTGGCAATGATTTTTGTTAACACTAAAACGCGTGCTGATGAATTGCATTCATATCTGACTGCTCAAGGCTTAAAGGTGGCAAAAATCCATGGGGATATTGCACCTCGTGAGCGCAAGCGTATCATGAATCAGGTGAAAAATCTGGATTTTGAGTACATTGTCGCAACAGATTTGGCAGCGCGTGGGATTGACATTGAAGGTGTCAGCCATGTCATCAATGATGCCATTCCGCAAGACTTATCCTTCTTTGTGCACCGTGTTGGTCGTACCGGACGCAATGGCCTACCAGGTACAGCTATTACCCTATATCAGCCAAGCGATGACTCGGATATCCGTGAGTTGGAGAAATTGGGAATCAAGTTTACTCCTAAGATGGTCAAAGACGGGGAATTCCAAGATACCTATGACCGTGATCGTCGTGCAAACCGTGAGAAAAAACAAGATAAGCTCGATATCGAAATGATTGGTTTGGTTAAAAAGAAAAAGAAAAAAGTCAAACCAGGTTATAAGAAGAAAATTCAATGGGCGGTTGATGAAAAGCGCCGCAAAACCAAGCGCGCCGAAAATCGTGCTCGCGGTCGTGCAGAGCGTAAAGCAAAACGCCAAACATTTTAATAGTAATTGTTGGAGTACTGAGCTCCAACTTTTTTAATTATGTGACTTTCAGCCCGTCTCGCTCCGTTAGGTGCGAGACAAAAAAACCACCCGCTATGCAGCTGTGTGTCGAAGGTTATACCAAAAAACTCCAAACGCGATACAATAAAGGTGTTCAAGCCAATTGTAAAGCGAAAGGAGAAAAATATGGCACAAAAGGCTCATAGTTTATCGCACACA
>JAGZLW010000066.1 GCA_018364455.1 Streptococcus mitis
AAGGATTTTTATCGCTCTGAACATCAAAAAAGAAAGGACGAATTTTGTCCTTTCTCGAGCTTAGCTTTTCTTCAACCCACTACAGTTGACAAAGAGCCACAATTTTTTAAAACAACTCATCAAACAAACTCAACTGATTATCCTCTGGCATATTTCCAAGAATACCCATTTCATCCATCTTTTCAACCAAGGTTGATGAGAGTCCACCACGCTTGCGCAATTCTGTTTTAGATAGGAATTCTCCCTCTTCACGCGCTCGCACCAATTGCTTGGCAACGTTCTCTCCCAGACCATCCATAGCAACGAATGGTGGAATCAGTGTATCTCCGTCAATGATGAATTCAGTCGCATCACTACGGTAGAGGTCTAACTTCCCAAACTTGAAACCACGTTCCCACATTTCATTGACAATCTCAAGAGTTGTATAGAGGTCAATCTCCACATTAGAGGCCTCATTGTTCTTCCGTTTTTCAGAGATTTCTTCCATTCTACGCTTAATGGCATCCAAGCCCGCACCCATAGTCTTGATATCAAAAGCCTTAGCACGTATTGAGAAGTAAGCACAGTAATAATAAATGGGATGGTGAACCTTGAAGTAGGCCACACGCAAGGCCATCATAACGTAGGCTGCCGCATGGGCTTTAGGGAACATGTACTTGATTTTTCCACAAGATTCGATATACCACTCAGGAACATTGTTGGCCTTCATAGCTTCGATATAACCATTGCGCTCTTCTTCAGAGATTTTGAGCCACAAGCCCTTACGTACCCGTTCCATAATGGTAAAGGCCATCTTAGGTTCCAGACCCGCATGCATGAGGTAAACCATGATGTCGTCCCGACAACCGATAACGGTCGACAGGTCCGCAATTCCTTGCTTGATTAAATCCTGGGCATTTCCCAACCAGACATCAGTACCGTGGGACAATCCAGACAACTGCAGCAACTCCGCAAAAGTCGTTGGGTGCGTCTCGTCCACCATTCCACGTACAAAGTTGGTTCCAAACTCAGGAATCCCCAGCATGCCCGTAGGCGTCCCGATTTGCTCAGGTGTTACCCCTAACACATCAGTCCCAGAAAAGAGGGCCATCACGCCTTCGTCATCCATAGGGATTTCATTAGGATCAATCCCAGACAAGTCCTGCAATTTTCGAATCATAGTCGGATCATCATGTCCCAGTACATCGAGTTTGAGGACATTCTCGTCGATATCATGGAAGTTAAAGTGAGTGGTCTGCCATTCAGCCGTCACGTCATCCGCTGGATACTGGACAGGCGTAAAGTCGTAGACATCCATGTAGTTAGGAATAACAACGATTCCCCCTGGGTGTTGTCCTGTCGTTCGTTTGACACCAGCCGCACCTTGAGCAAGACGTTCCACCTCTGCATCACGATAAAACTTGCCATAATCTCTCTCATAGCCCTTGACAAATCCATAAGCGGTCTTGGCAGCCACCGTACCAACCGTTCCTGCACGGAAGGCATATTCCTCACCAAAGATATCACGCACATCCAAGTGGGCGCTAGGTTGGTCTTCTCCCGAGAAGTTCAAGTCAATATCGGGAACCTTATCCCCATCAAAACCAAGGAAGGTCTCGAAAGGAATATCCTGCCCATTTTTGCTGAGTTTGTGACCACAGTTTGGGCAGTCCTTATTGGGCATATCAAAACCTGAACCGTAAGAACCGTCTGTGATAAACTCACTGTACTGACACTGACCACAGACATAGTGAGGAGAGAGAGGATTAACTTCCGTAATCCCAATCATGGTCGCAACGAAACTAGATCCGACAGATCCACGAGAACCAACCAAGTAACCCCGTTCATTGGAACGTTGTACCAGCATCTGGGAAGCTAGATAAATCACAGCAAATCCATTCCCCAGAATAGAGGTTAGTTCTTTTTCAATCCGCAAATCGACAATATCTGGCAGCGGATTTCCATAAATCTCAAAAGCTTTCTTGTAGGTCAACTCGGCAACTGTTTCTTCAGCCTTGTCGATGAAAGGCGTATACAAGTCACCCTTAACTACCTCAACAGGTTCAAAGATATCTGCCAAGGCATTGGGATTTTCAATAACTAGTTTGCGAGCCAGTTCCTCTCCCAAAAAGGCAAATTCATCCAACATTTCATTAGTCGTTCTAAAATGAGCCTTGGGAAGTGGTGCTGGTTGGGCATGTTCGCCATGACCAATAGTCCGGTTAATCATAGCCCCCTGGCCCAAACTACGGACAATAATTTCACGGTAAATCTCTTCTTCTGGTTCGATATAGTGGACATTCCCCGTAGCCAAAACGGGCTTACCAAGGCGATCTCCAACTTCTATTAAACTCTTGATAATAGTCTGGAGTTCCTCCATATCCTTGACCTGCTCCTTAGCAATCAAGGGAGCATAGATAGCTGGTGGCATGACTTCGATAAAGTCATAATACTTGGCCACCTCAACCGCCGCATCCACACCTTGGGAAACAACTGCGTCAAAAACTTCACCTTCCGAACAAGCCGACCCCAAAATCAAACCTTCCCGATGGGCATCTAGAACTGTTCTCGGAATTCGTGGCACCCCTTCAAAATACTTGGTATTAGACAAGGAAACCAGCTTAAAGATATTTTTTAGACCTACTTGATTCTTGACATAAATAGTTGCATGCTTGATCCGAGCTTTTTTATAAGAGTCTGGACTAATCAAATCAATGTTTAGTCTATCCAAGTCGGTCACACCATGTTTTTCTGCTACTTCTTTGATAAAGATGAAGAGCAGACGACCAGTAGCTTCCGCATCGTAGTTGGCCATGTGGTGATGTTCCAAGGCCACACCAAAACGCTTGGTCAAAGGTCCCAAACCATGACGTTTATACTCAGGATAGAGGTTTCTAGCAAACTCCAGCGTATCAATAACTGGCTGACTAATCTTTGGCAGACCATGACGCTCATAGTTGGCATTCATAAAGCCAACGTCAAAGGTCGCATTATGGGCAACTAAGACTGTATCCTTGCAGAATTCTTGGAATTCTTGCAAAACTTGTTCTAGTGGTTTAGCATTTTTGACATGGTCATCTGTAATTCCAGTCAACTCAGTAGTAAAAGCTGACAAGGGATGCCCAGGATTGATAAATTCATCAAATTCAGCAATGACATTCCCCTTGTACATCTTAGAGGCCGCAACCTGAATCAAATCATTATAGATAGCTGAAAGTCCCGTCGTTTCCACGTCAAAGACCACGTAGGTTGCTTCCGACAAGTCCATCCCCACTTCGTTATAAACGATAGGGACACGGTCCTCCACGATATTGGCTTCCATTCCATAGATTAGCTGGATTCCCGCTTTCTTAGCCGCCTTATAGCCATGTGGGAAGGACTGGACATTCCCATGGTCCGTGATGGCAACCGCCTTGTGTCCCCACTTAGCAGCTGTAGCAACGATTTCTTCGACCTCGGGTAGAGCATCCATGGTCGACATATTAGTATGAGCATGAAACTCAACCCGACGCTCACCTTCTGGCATCAAATCCTTCCGCTCATAGTGAACAACTTCCTGCACATCCTGCACATTCATCGTCAAATCGCGTGTGAAGTTATTCATCTCCACATTCCCACGAACTCGGAGCCAAGAATTTTTCTTGATTAGATCAAATTTCTGAGCCTCTTCCTCATTCTTAACCCACTTTTGCATCGAAAAACTTGAAGTGTAGTCCGTCATTTTAAAGTTGATCAAAACACGCCCTGTTCTGGTCACTTTTTGCTCCACATCAAACACAACCCCTTCAAAGACCAGACGATTCTCCTCCGTCGTCACTTCGATCATAGGAGTAATCTCTGCCTTATCCAGCTTTGGTTTAGCTACAGCTTTTTTCGCTTGAAAATCAAAAGCTGGTTTCTCTTCCGCTGGAGGAGGTGCCATCTGTTCTAGTTGTTCCATAGCACGGAGCGCTTCCTCATTAGCAGCTTGAACAATCTGCTCATTTTCAGCATGGAAGGCCTCTTCCTGCTCTTGAGTCAGCACATCATTTTTCTCTACTTGACAATTAAAAGTTGGAAAACCAAACTTTTCAAGTTGTTTGGCTAAATTAGGAAGATGATTCTTCTTAAAATGTTCCTTATCAATCGCCTCAGAACCTTCAATAAAGAGTTGATTGCCCTCAGCACGAACTTGCAGATTCTGGTAAAGGGACTTAAAACCTTGGCTAGCACATGGCCCCTCAGAGAAAGCCTCCTTATAGTAGGACTGCAAGAGTTGATTTGAAAATTCTTGAGACAGAGTCTTGATTTCGAAAACAGCTTTATTACCTGTCTTAGAAAATTCTTCCCTCAAACCTTTCTTTAATTCTAAAAAGATTTCAATCGGTAAAATATTAGAAAATACGAAATGAAACTCCCATACCTTACTAATTTTATGAACCACAACTCGCTCAATATCGGCCTGTGCTAAAGCAGGAGCCTGTCTCATTTCAGCAGGTATCCCCAGTTGATTCATCAAAATTTCAAAACTGTTTGACATTCATTTTCCTCACATTATTCTCCTACTATTTTACCATATTTAGAGGTATTTTCTAAAGACAAAAGGAAGCCACTAAGTGACTTCCTTCTAGAGCGAGGACTGATTAGTCTTCACCTTTGTTTTTCTTAATGATTTCTTCTTGTACTGACTTAGGTACATCTTCGTAGTGGTCAAATACCATCATGAATGTACCACGTCCTTGAGATGCAGAACGAAGAACTGTTGCGTAACCGAACATTTCAGCAAGTGGAACGTAAGCACGAACGATTTGGCTGTTTCCGTGTGCTTCCATACCATCTACACGTCCACGACGAGCAGTTACGTGACCCATAACATCACCAAGGTTTTCTTCTGGAACAGTGATTGTTACAAGCATCATTGGTTCAAGGATAGCTGGTTGTGCTGATTTAGCAGCTTCTTTAAGGGCAAGTGAAGCCGCGATCTTGAAGGCAGTTTCAGATGAGTCGACATCGTGGTATGAACCATCGTAAAGCTTAGCTTTAACGTCAACCATTGGGTAGCCTGCAAGAACACCGTTAGCCATAGATTCTACCAAACCTTTTTCAACCGCTGGGATAAATTCACGAGGAACCACACCACCGACGATTGCGTTTTCGAATTCGAATCCTTTACCTTCTTCGTTTGGAGTAAATTCAATCCATACATCACCGAATTGACCTTTACCACCAGACTGACGTTTGAAGAATCCACGTGCTTGAGTAGAAGCGCGGAATGTTTCACGGTAAGATACTTGAGGAGCACCTACGTTCGCTTCAACTTTGAACTCACGACGCATACGGTCAACAAGGACGTCAAGGTGAAGCTCACCCATACCAGAGATAACTGTTTCACCAGTTTCAACGTTTGTTTCAACGCGGAATGTTGGATCTTCTTCAGCCAATTTTTGAAGGGCGATACCCATCTTGTCTTGGTCAGCTTTAGATTTTGGCTCAACCATCAATTGGATAACTGGTTCTGGAACATTGATTGACTCAAGGATGATTTTAGCTTTTTCATCAGTCAATGAGTCACCAGTTGTAGTATCTTTCAAACCAACGGCAGCAGCGATATCACCTGAGTAAACAGTGTCGATTTCTTGACGGCTGTTAGCGTGCATTTGAAGGATACGTCCAATACGCTCACGTTTACCTTTAGAAGTGTTCAATACGTATGAACCTGATTGAAGAACACCTGAGTAAACACGGAAGAATGTCAAACGACCTACGAATGGGTCAGTCATGATCTTGAAGGCAAGAGCTGCAAATGGCTCTTCGTCAGATGCTGGACGAGTTTCTTCTTCGTCTGTATCTGGGTTAACACCTTTGATCGCTGGGATGTCAAGTGGGCTTGGAAGGTAGTCAATAACCGCATCAAGCATCAATTGAACACCTTTATTCTTGAAGGCAGAACCACACAATACTGGGAAGAATTCAACGTTGATAGTCGCTTTACGGATACCAGCTTTCAATTCTTCGTTAGTGATTTCTTCACCTTCGAGGTATTTCATCATCAATTCTTCGTCAGTTTCAGCAACTGCTTCAATCAATTTTTCACGGTATTCTTGAGCTTGGTCAAGGTATTCAGCTGGAATATCTTCTTCAAGGATATCTGTACCAAGGTCGTTAGTATAGATTTCAGCTTTCATCTTGATCAAGTCGATGATACCACGGAAGTCATCTTCAGAACCGATTGGCAATTGGATTGGGTGTGCGTTTGCTTGAAGACGATCGTGAAGTGTGCTTACAGAGTAAAGGAAGTCAGCACCGATTTTGTCCATTTTGTTGGCAAATACGATACGTGGAACTCCATACTCAGTTGCTTGACGCCAAACTGTTTCAGTTTGAGGCTCAACACCTGATTGTGAGTCAAGAACGGTAACCGCACCATCCAATACACGAAGAGAACGTTGTACTTCGATTGTGAAGTCCACGTGTCCTGGTGTGTCGATGATGTTTACGCGGTGGTTGTTCCATTGAGCTGTTGTCGCAGCAGATGTGATAGTGATACCACGTTCTTGCTCTTGCTCCATCCAGTCCATTTGTGACGCACCTTCGTGAGTTTCACCGATTTTGTGGATTTTACCAGTGTAGTAAAGAATACGCTCAGTAGTTGTTGTTTTACCAGCATCGACGTGAGCCATGATACCGATATTACGAGTTTTTTCAAGTGAAAATTCGCGTGCCATGAGGTTTGTTTCTCCTATTTATTTTTGATTTCTATTCTATTATAACATGATTTTAATAAAAACGGATAGGCAGGACCTACCCGTTCTCAATGTTTTCATGCTATTGTTGGTTTCAACTTGTAGATTTACAAATTGAATTGAACTCGGGCTAAAAGCCCAAGTTAGTTGAGTTGAGCTCAAGCTAAAAGTCTGGAGAAAAAGATGAATCTCATTGGTTGCAATCGCAACCTGCTTTGATTCCCTATTTTCTCTGGGACTTTCTTAACGCTTTCGCATCCTATATTACCAACGGAAGTGTGCGAATGCACGGTTAGCTTCAGCCATACGGTGAGTGTCTTCACGTTTCTTAACAGCTGCACCAGTGTTGTTAGCAGCATCCAAGATTTCTTTTGCAAGACGGTCTTGCATTGTGTGTTCACCACGAAGACGAGCGATTGTTACCAACCAACGAAGTCCAAGTGTTGTACGACGTTCTGGACGAACTTCAACTGGGACTTGGTAGTTAGAACCACCAACACGACGTGCACGTACTTCAAGTACAGGCATGATGTTTTCCATAGCTGTTTCAAATACTTCAAGTGCATCGTTTCCAGTAGCTTCTTTGATTTGCTCAAAGGCACCGTAAACGATTGAAGCAGCTGTACCACGTTTACCATCAAGCATAACGCGGTTGATAAGACGAGTAACTAGTTGTGAATTGTAAAGCGGATCTGGCAATACGTCACGTTTTGGAGCTCTATTTTTACGACTCATTTCTCTTTATCCCCTTTCCTTATGCTTTTGGACGTTTAGTACCGTATTTAGAACGGCCTTGTTTACGATCGTTAACACCTGCAGTATCAAGTGCACCACGGACGATATGGTAACGTACCCCTGGAAGGTCTTTTACACGTCCACCACGAAGAAGCACCACGCTGTGCTCTTGCAAGTTGTGTCCGATACCTGGGATGTAGGCAGTAACTTCGATAAGGTTGCTCAAACGTACACGAGCGAATTTACGAAGGGCTGAGTTAGGTTTTTTAGGTGTCATTGTTCCAACACGAGTTGCAACACCACGTTTTTGTGGTGAAGAAACGTTTGTTTGAACTTTTTTATGACTGTTGTAACCAACGTTCAAAGCTGGTGATTTAGATTTTTCTACTTTTGATTTACGCGGTTTGCGAACCAATTGGTTAATTGTAGGCATCTACATTCTCCTGTGTTTTTTTATTTTTGGTGATGATACACTTGGTGACAGCTATCATCT
>JAGZLW010000067.1 GCA_018364455.1 Streptococcus mitis
TTCAAATCCTGCTCCCGCAATAAGGCTCGGTAGCTCAGTTGGTAGAGCAATGGATTGAAGCTCCATGTGTCGGCGGTTCGATTCCGTCTCGCGCCATTTTTACTTATAGTATGTATGCGGGTGTAGTTTAGTGGTAAAACTACAGCCTTCCAAGCTGTTGTCGCGAGTTCGATTCTCGTCACCCGCTTTGAACTTTGTTCAAATTACCAAGTTTTTAACTTGGGCGCGTAGCTCAGGTGGTTAGAGCGCACGCCTGATAAGCGTGAGGTCGGTGGTTCGAGTCCACTCGTGCCCATTAATTGGAGAATTACTCAAGAGGCTGAAGAGGACGGTTTGCTAAATCGTTAGGTCGGGTAACTGGCGCAAGGGTTCGAATCCCTTATTCTCCGTTTTAATGAGGCTTTATAACTCTCTTTTTTTTCTATTTTTAAGAATAGTAGAATAAAAACTTCAGATTTGTAAAACTTAATTGGATTACTTATCTGAAGTTTTTTTGCGCTCTTTGTCAACTGTAGTGGGCTGCAGAAAAGCTAAAATCTTTATATATTGTCGTTTTTATGGTTGTGCTTATTTATTACTACTTCCAACTCTTGAGTGAAATTTCTCCGCTATTGAGCCAGATTTCTTTTCCGTTATCACATTGTACTAAAAGTTTTCCATTTTCAGAGATATCTTTAGCAAGTCCCTTGTAGTCTTTTTTGTCCAGTGTGAAAGCAACTTCTTTTCCAAGCACGAATGACTGTTTTTTATATAGGTATAATAACTCATCTGCTGGTGTTTCGAAGAAAGCACGCCAGATTTCTATGATTAATTCATTCCTTGTTATTGGAGCTGTAGTTTTAAATAAGCTAGCAGCTTTTTCTTTTAATTCTTGTGGGAAATCATTAATAGTAAAGTTGATTCCTACTCCAATAATGATATCTGTGACTAAGCCTGTTTCTACAGAGGTCATTGCTTCAGTGAGAATTCCTCCAATTTTATGATTTTTGAGGTAGATATCATTGACCCATTTTATGTCGACATCTATTAAAGTTAGGTTCTTAATGGCTTTGTAGATAGCTCCTGCTACAAGTAGTGTGTAGGATGGTAATTTGTCATAGGGAAGATTTGGTTTGAGATGGAGTGTCATATAAATGCCACCTTGTGGGGAGTAGAAAGAACGTTGAAAACGGCCACGGCCAGCTGTTTGATAGGAAGCTAGATAGAGGGTGTTTGCTTCATTTCCTAAATCAATTGCTTCTTTTGCATCGAGTTGTGTTGATCTTGTTTCGGGTTTAAAACTGATTTTAATTGGAAGATTTTGTTCTAGAAGTTCTGGAAGAATAAGGTCTCCATTCACCAGTTTATAGCCTTTGTTTTTGATACTATCAATTTCAATGCCTTCTTGTTCTAAACGCTTGATGGCTTTCCAAATTGATGTTCTAGTCAGTGATAGTTCTTCTGCAATCTTTTCTCCGCTGATATAATCGGTTTCTTTAGCTAGAATTTGGTAGACGGCTTGGTAGGATTTCATAGTGTTTCCTTTCTCACTAGTTGGTGTTGGGAATATTCTTTTCTTGTATGACTTGGAGTCTGATTAAAGTATTGTTTATAAGCTTTTGAAAAATGGAGTGGATCTGAAAAACCTACTGAATATGCAATTACTTTGATAGACTCTTGGGTATTTTCGAGAAGTTGTTTAGCTCGGTGCATTCGAACGTAGAGTAGGTATTCTTTGGGTGATAAGGTATTAAATTCTTTGAATACGCTTGATAAGTAGCTTCTGTGAACGGATAGTTCTTTCGCTAAATCTTGAATTGTAAGTGATTGAGGATAGTGGCTATCAATTAATCTTTTGCATTCAAGATAGAGTTGGTGGGTTGATGAAATATTCTTTTTTTTCTGATTGGGAGCAATAGTTCCCAGATGAAACATCAGTTCATGGAGCTGTCCCATGATATGGAGTTGAGCTAATTCATTTGATTTTGTAATCTGAGCGAAGCGGACAATATCTGAGATGAGTTTTGAAGTTGTTTGTGTTTGACAAGTTTCAGATTGGATGAGATAGGATTGATCAGAAATTTGAGAAAGAGCAAAATAGTCAGGAGCTTTCCCTCCAGTGATTCCTAACCAGTAGTAGGCCCAAGGTTCTTCACTATCTGCTTGATAAAAGGTTAGTTCATCTGGTTTTAATAGAAAGAAATCTCCTTCTTTTAAATCAACAATTTTACCCTTGTAATGAAATTTTCCTTGTCCTTTAGTAATGTAATGTAGAACGTATGTATCTCGAATTGCTGGACCAAAAGAGTAATTAGGTGTGCATTCCTCATATCCATAAAAGCTTAAGGAAAGGTCAATTGTTCCAGTCTGGTATTCTGAAAAAACTAGCATGTGCTACCTCCTACCTAACATTTTACCATATTCTTGAGACATTTTTCTATTTTAGAAAGCGATTTCAGATGATAAAATATAGTCAATAAAGTGATGAGGTGAAGTAAATGGGTGTTAGGATAGAGAATAATCTATTTTATGTTGAGAGTAAAAATCTAAGTTTGATCATTGAAAATCGAAATGGCTACTTACTATTGAAACATTTAGGAAAGACTATTAAGAACTATAAAGGTTCCAATAGTGTTTATGAACGAGATCATGCCTTTTCAGGAAATCCAACAGCTACTAATCGAACCTTTAGCTTAGATACACAACGTCAAATTTTTGGACAACATGGTTTGGGTGACTTTAGAAAACCAACTTTACAGGTTCAGCATGATGCAACTGAAGTAACAGACTTTCGATTTGTAGAAGCAAAGATTTTAAAAGGTCAGAATGGTCCACAGGGCTTACCTTCTCCACACAGCGTGGATGATACAGAGACTCTTGTCTTAATGTTAGAAGATTCTAAGGCTCAACTTAGTCTGACTTTGTATTATACTGCTTTTGATAATGATGCGACAATTGCTAGTTACAGCAAATTGGAGAATAATAGTAATCAGGAAGTTATCATCCATAAGGACTTTTCTTTTATGGCTGATTTCCCTGCTGCAGCTTACGAAATCGTAACTCTTCAGGGAGCTTATGCTCGTGAAAAGACTGTCAGACGTCAACAGGTAGAACAAGGAATCTTTTCGATTAGTTCGAACCGTGGAGCTTCTGGGCATGCTCAAACACCAGCTCTTCTCTTATGTGATCAAGGAGTCACAGAGGATGCTGGAAATGTGTTTGCTATTCAACTAATGTATAGTGGAAACTTTGAAGCTTTTGCTCAAAAGAATCAATTGAATGAAGTTCGGGTGGCTATTGGCATAAATCCGGAAAATTTTTCTTGGAAGTTAGACCCTGAGGAATACTTTGAAACACCGGTAGCTTTAGTGACTTATTCAGATAAGGGATTAACTGGTGTTAGTCATGAAAGTCATAATTTTGTACTGAAGCACATTATGCCAAGTAAATTTTCTAAAAAAGAGCGTCCAATCCTAATCAATAACTGGGAAGCTACCTACTTTGACTTTCAGAGAGAAAAGCTGTTAGAGCTAGCTGATGAAGCTAAGAAAGTTGGCAATGAACTTTTTGTATTAGATGATGGTTGGTTTGGCAATCGATTTGATGATAATCGTGCTTTAGGTGATTGGGTTGTTAATGAGAAAAAACTGGGTGGAAGTCTAGAAAGTCTGATTTCAGCTATCCATGAAAGAGGTTTGCAGTTTGGGCTTTGGTTAGAACCCGAGATGATTTCTGTAGATAGTGATTTGTATCGTAAACATCCTGACTGGGCTATTCAGGTTCCAGGATATGACCATACCTATTCTAGAAATCAATTAGTACTTAATCTTGCCAATCCTCAGGTAGTAGAATACTTGAAAAATGTATTAGATGAACTCCTATCTTATCATGAGATTGATTACATTAAATGGGATATGAATCGTAATATGACTAACCTAGGAAATGGCTTTACTTATCTAGAAACACAGATGCAATCTCATCAGTACATGTTGGGGCTTTACGAACTCGTTTCTTATCTGACAGAAAAGCACAGCCATATTCTCTTTGAGTCCTGCTCTGGTGGTGGTGGACGAAATGATCTTGGTATGATGCGCTATTTCCCACAAGTCTGGGCTAGTGATAATACTGATGCTATTGCACGTTTACCAATTCAATACGGTTCATCCTATCTCTATCCAACCATTTCTATGGGGGCTCATGTGTCAGCAGTACCGAATCATCAGATGGGTCGAACGACACCATTAGAAACACGTGGTCATGTAGCAATGATGGGAAATTTGGGCTATGAGCTTGATTTGACAAGTTTATCAGATGAAGAGAAAGCTACGATTGCTAATCAGGTGAACTTGTATAAAGAATTACGACCAGTAGTTCAGTTAGGACAACAGTATAGACTAATTAATCCTGATACTGCATCCAATGAAGCAGCTGTACAATTTAATTACAAAAATCAAACGATTGTAACCTACGTTCGCGTTTTATCAGTTGTAGAGACCATGGAAACAACTTTAAAGTTAAAAGATTTGGATGAAGAGGGACTATATGAATTACAGGAAAATGGCGAAGTTTACTCAGGTGCAGAACTAATGTATGCGGGTTTAACTGTTATTTTATCCCAAGGAGATTTTTTGAGTAGACAGTATATTTTTAGAAGACTATAATAAAGGTGTATAAATTTATAAAGGAGGCTTTCCAATGAAATGGTATAAGAAAGCAGGTTTTCTTTTAGTCGCTGGGGCTAGTTTACTAGGACTAGCAGCTTGTGGTCAGAATAATCAATCGACTGATGGAAAGGTAACGATTGAATTTTTTAACCAGAAGACCGAAATGGCGGATACTTTGCAAAAAATTGTAGATCATTTTGAAAAGGATCATCCTACTATTGATGTAAAACTGACGACTGTTCCGGCAGCTGGCATTGTTCTGAAGACTCGGATTTTATCAGGAGATGTTCCAGATATTGTTAATATCTATCCTCAAAATATGGATTTTCAGGAGTGGGCAAAAGCAGGTTACTTTTCAGATATGACAGGGAAGTCCTATCTTGAGAATATTAAGAATGACTATGCAGAAAAGTATGCAATCAATAACAAGATTTATAGTGTGCCTTTAACTGCTAATCTTTATGGAATCTATTATAATAAAACAAAGTTTAAAGAATTAGGACTTGAGGAACCGAAGACTTTTAAAGAGTTTCAAGAGATTGTTAAAAAGATAAAAGATAGTGGGAATTCTCCGTTTGCAGTTGCAGGCAATGAAGGATGGACATTAAACGGTTATCACCAACTTTCTCTCATTACTATTACAGGCAGTGGAGACGCAGCTAATAATTACCTTCGCTTTTCAAAACCAAACGCTATCTCTGCAGATGATGCTATTTTAAAAGCAGATGCAGAACGACTAGATTTGTTGGCGGAGAATGCTCAAGATGGATGGCGTGGTGCCTCTTATAACGATGCGGTGGTAGCATTTTCGAATGAAAAAGCCTTGATGATGCCACAAGGATCATGGGCATTAGCGGCAATTAATCAACAGGATCCAAAATTTGATGTGGGGATGTTTGCCTTCCCAGGAGAAGAAGTAGGAAAAGAAGTCACTGTTGGTGCAGGGGACATGGCATTATCAACTTCAGCTACTACCAAACATCCTAAAGAAACCGAAGAATTTATCAGCTATATGACTAGTTCAAAAGCTATGCAAGAATATTATGATGTGGATGGATCACCAGTTGCTGTAAAAGGTGTACAGGAAAAAGAAGATTCAGCACTTGCAGAGATTTCTAAACTAGCATTTACGGATAAACATTATGTTTGGTTGGGCCAACACTGGAATTCTGAAGAAGATTTTTTCAATCTAAGTGCAGGTTACTTGATGGATAAAAATCTGAAAAATATGGCAAACAATCTCAATGCTTTCTTTAATCTAATGAAGGCAGATTTGGACTAGAATAGGAGTTAAGATGATATGGCTATTCGAAAAATTTTAAATAAATACTGGGGTTGGACTTTTTTGCTCATCCCGCTTGCATTACAAGCTATCTTCTTTTACTTTCCGATGGTACAAGGTGCTTTCTATAGTTTGACTAACTGGACTGGATTGACCTATAATTATAAATTTGTTGGTCTGAATAACTACAAATTGCTGATGATTGATGGGAAATTCTTCACAGCCATTGCTTTTACTTTAATTTTAACCCTGGCATTGATTATTGGAGAGATTACAATTGGGATGGTTGTGGCTCGAGCCTTAAATTCTAAGATGAAAGGGCAGACCTTCTTTAGAGCTTGGTTCTTTTTCCCAGCGGTTTTGTCTGGTTTGACAGTTTCCTTGATTTTTAAACAATTCTTTAACTATGGTCTTCCAACGATTGGAAAAATTTTAGGAATTAGTTTTTTACAAGAAAGTCTATTAGGAACACCAATCGGAGCGGTAGTGGCAACTATTTTTGTTCTTCTATGGCAAGGAGTAGCAATGCCAATTATTCTCTTTCTTGCTGGCCTTCAGAGTATTCCATCTGATATTTTGGAGGCAGCATCAATTGATGGTGCAACAAGCAAACAAACTTTTTGGAAGATTGAATTACCATATTTGTTGCCAACGATTTCTATGGTTTTTATCCTAGCTCTTAAGTCCGGTTTGACTGCCTTTGACCAAATTTTTGCCTTGACGAGTGGTGGTCCAAATAATGCTACAACGTCTCTTGGTCTTTTAGTCTATAACTATGCCTTCAAGAGTAATCAATATGGATATGCGAATGCAATTGCCTTGATTTTATTCTTAATTATTGGAATTGTTTCTCTTATCCAAATCAAACTATCAAAGAAATTTGAAATCTAATAGGGGAGTCTTACACATGAAAAAAGAAGAAAAATTGAATCAGTTTTGGAAGTATGTCCTCTTGATAGTAGGTGGTATTCTCATACTTGTTCCTTTGTTGGTAACGGTTTTTAGTTCCTTCAAGACAACCAAGGATATCATGAATCATTTCTTTGGTTTGCCCAATCCTTTTACATTAAGCAATTATGAACGATTGGTTTCGGATGGGATTGGAGGCTATTTCTGGAATTCAGCTGTTATTACGGTGTTATCATTGATTGTAGTAGCCTTCTTTATACCAGCTGCAGCCTATTCCATTGCTCGAAATATGTCCAAGAAAAAAGCCTTTGCAATTATGTATTCACTATTGATTTTAGGGATATTTGTTCCATTTCAGGTGATTATGATTCCTATCACAGTTATGATGAGCAAACTCGGCCTGGCAAATATGTGGGGGTTGGTACTACTTTATCTAACTTATGCAATTCCACAGACTCTCTTCTTGTATGTTGGTTATATTAAAATCAGTGTACCAGATAGTTTAGATGAAGCTGCAGAAATTGATGGGGCTGATCGATTTACAACTTACCGTCGAATTATCTTTCCAATGCTGAAGCCCATGCATGCTACAACCTTGATTATCAATGCATTATGGTTCTGGAATGACTTTATGTTGCCATTGTTGATTTTGAATAAGGATTCCAAGCTGTGGACTTTGCCTCTCTTCCAGTACAATTACCAAGGTCAGTATTTTAATGACTATGGGCCAAGTTTTGCATCCTATATTGTAGGAATTGTAACAATTACTGTCGTTTACCTCATCTTCCAAAAACATATTATTTCAGGAATGAGCAACGGAGCAGTGAAGTAAGAAGAACTCATGGAATCTACAGTCTTTGACACAGAGGAAGGGTTCAGCTTGTTGATAATTCTATGTAGAAAACAAGAAAGTAGTGCTTAGTTTATTACAGTCTATATTAGTACTAGTTTGATGATAAACAGAGATTTAATACTCAATGAAAATCAAAGAGCAAACTAGGAAGCTAGCCGCAGGTTGCTCAAAGCACAGCTTTGAGGTTGCAGATAAAGCTGACGTGGTTTGAAGA
>JAGZLW010000068.1 GCA_018364455.1 Streptococcus mitis
CTCGCTCTAACTGAAGCTGTTTCCGTGTGAGACGGCCTACATGCTGTTAGAAGACTTTTGTTTCCCTAATAATACAAAAAATAGTCGGTCAACACTTAAGTGTGAAGTCGTACACCACAGCGTTTCTATGTTTATATAATACCACTTTTTCAAAAAAAATCAAGAGGAAAGTGCAATTTTTTGAAAAGGATTTCAGATTTTTCGCAAACGGTCGATAGCTTCCTTTCTTTGAGCCAAAGCCCGTTCATATTTACCAGTATCTTCTGCTTGGAAATAGTGATGATTACGAATTTTTTCTGGTAGATAGTCTTGCTTGACCCAATTTCCAGGATAGTTGTGTGGATAGAGATAGTCTTGGGCATTCCCCAGTTCCTTGCTTCCACTGTAGTGCCCATCACGCAGGTGTCGCGGAATAGGCAAGTGCCCTGATGTTTTGAGGTCGGCAAGCGCCTTATCCATAGCTACATAGGCTGAGTTGGATTTTGGAGAAAGGGCCAAATCAATCACGACATTGGCAATGAGAATGCGGGCTTCTGGGAAACCAATCCTTTGTGCAGCATCCAGAGCAGTCACGGTGTGAATCTGAGCTTCAGGATTGGCCAAACCGATATCTTCATAGGCGATAACAGTCAAGCGACGAGCGAGACTTGGCAAATCACCAGCCTCAATCAAGCGGGCAGCATAGTGAAGACTAGCATCAACATCTGAGCCACGGATAGACTTTTGCAGGGCTGAGAGAACATCGTAGTGACCATCTCCATCCTTATCCATAGTAATGTAGCTCCGCTGCAGGCTATTTTCCATGATGTCTAGAGTGATATGGCGGATGCCCTTATCATTCTCAGGGGTAGAGAGAACAGCCAAATCCAGTGAGTTAAAGGCAGAGCGCAGGTCTCCGTTTGTAGAAGTTGCGATGAAATCCAGCGCATCCTCATCTAGTTCTACTGGAAAATCAAAACCACGATCAGGGTTATTTAGAGCTATCTGAAGAGCCTCTTTGACGTCTTGGTTAGACAGAGGTTCCAACTCAAAAATTTGAACACGACTGCGAATGGCAGGAGTGACAGAAAAGAAAGGATTTTCAGTCGTAGCCCCAATCATGATGACCAGTCCACTTTCCAAGAGAGGCAAGAGAAAGTCTTGCTTGGTTTTATCAAGTCGATGAATTTCGTCTAGTAATAGGACGAGACCGCCAGAAAATTTAGCCTCTTCCGCAATTTCTTGCAGTCGCTTTTTACTATCAACTGTCGCATTGAAAGTTCGAAAGGCATACTTAGTAGTCCCAGCGATGGCTGAGGCAATACTGGTCTTGCCTATTCCCGGAGGGCCATAAAGAATCATGGAAGACAGGCGGTTGGCTTCCACCATGCGGCGGATGATTTTTCCTTGTCCGACCAGATGCTCCTGACCGATGACCTGGTCGATGGTTTTTGGGCGCATGCGAAGCGCGAGATTGTCTGGCATAGCAGTCCTTTCTAGCGTGGATTGTAGTATTTATAGAATGACTCATCTAATATATCTTACTATGTCCATTCTAGCCTATTAGTTGTGATATTTCAATGGTTTTGTAATATTCAGGGTGTGAGATAGAAGCTTTTTGACTATTTAATTTAATGAGGAGAGGTATCAGCATGAAAGAATTGATTTTCCTTAAAGCTCAAAAATATGATAGTTGAGCCTAAAGAAGTGGAATTGCTGACTTGAGAAATAACATTGCTAAATGTTATTGCATGAACTATAATGAAAAGAGAGGTGATAAGAAATGGAAAGAATGGAATTACCAAGTCAGGAAATTTTGATTTTTACAAAACAAATTCGTCATTGGATTCTTAGTGATCAAGTTATTTCAGGAAAAAGAAAATTTCTCTTCCGGGAAGATACTCCAAAAGAGATTTTGGATTTGTACGAAAACATTAAACCTAAACTTGATTTTGCTTACCAAGAAGTTCATTCTAAATAATTATGAATTAGAAAAATAGGTATGAATAAATTAGAAGCTCTTAGAACTGAATCTAGGATCTTTGATGGTATAAGAGAATAATAAGTATTGCTTCTTTACAATACGTGTAGCACGTGTTATAATGGTGTTGTCAGGAGGTAAAAGCGCTATGCCTATGACACAAAAAGAGATGGTCAAACTCCTTACGGCCCATGGTTGGATAAAAACCAAAGGCGGTAAAGGCTCCCATATTAAAATGGAGAAGCAAGGGGAAAGACCTATCACAATCCCTCATGGTGAGCTGAATAAGTACACTGAAAGAGGGATAAGAAAGCAAGCTGGGTTGTAAAATTCAGCCCCTGCTTTTTGATATGGAGGTAGTGAGATGTTAGTGACGTATCCAGCTTTATTTTATTATGACGATACAGACGGAGCAGAAGCAACTTATTTTGTCCATTTTCCAGATTTTGAATTTTCAGCAACACAAGGCGAGGGAATTTCTGAGGCTTTGGCTATGGGTTCGGAGTGGTTAGGCATAACTGTTGCAGATTTGATAGAGAATGATGAAGATTTGCCCCAGCCATCAGATATCAATAGCTTGTCTTTAATTGATAATGATCCTTTTAAAGATGATGAAGATTTCGTGTCAACCTATGACCTTGATAAATCTTTTATTTCTATGGTATCTGTTGATGTATCAGAGTACTTAGGAAGTCAGGAACCAATTAAAAAGACCTTGACCATACCAAGATGGGCAGATAAGTTGGGACGAGAAATGGGACTTAACTTTTCTCAGACTTTGACAGACGCTATTGCAGATAAGAAAATACAAGCATAAGATTAAGTGTGACATCGTGGGAATGGCCAATAAAAAAGCACTCCTAATTGTGCAGGTTACTTGTCTATTGATTTTATAGATTTCTTAGCCCTTTCGAGGGCTTTTTATATTGATTTTTCAGGAAAAATAAAGAAATCAGACTGTTAAGAAAATCACTAATACCAAGGGTTTAAATGAGGTAATATGGTATAATTAGGACATAAAATAATTTTGTGGTAAGATGGTAGTATCTATTTTAGCATATTTCCGAGCAATCGGGGCGATTTAAGAGTCGCATAGAAAGAGGACAAAATGGCAACATATGGATTTTTAGATGTTTTAGAGGAAGAGTTGGAGAAGAATTTTCCCTTTGACTTTGAGATTAGTTGGGACAAGCGCAACCACGCGGTTGAAGTGAGTTTTTTGTTAGAAGCGCAAAATGCTGCAGGTGTGGAGATGGTGGATGAAGATGGAGAGGTTTCATCAGATGACATTCTCTTTGAAGAAGCAGTGCTTTTTTACAATCCTGCCAAGTCAACCGTCAATGAAGAAGATTATCTGACTGTCATCCCTTATCTGCCTAAAAAAGGACTTTCTCGTGAATTTTTAGCTTATTTTGCGCTATTCCTTAAAGATACTGCCGAGGTTGGACTAGATGCCCTTATGGACTTTTTGGAAGACCCAGAAGCAGAAGAATTCGTCATGGAATGGAACCAAGAAGTCTTTGAAGAAGGAAAAGTTGGCTTGGAAGAAGGAGAATTTTATCCTTATCCGAGATACTAGGAGTTGGTTGGAGATTTTATGAAGAAAATTGGGATTTATTTGGTTTATGTGCTAGCTGTTGTCTTTATTATGCTGGCTTGTGCTTGTGGAACCATCGCATTTGCAGAGTTGGGGTATTCTGCAGTTTTAGTCTTTACTTTTGGTTATTCCTTCGCTCTTCTAAGTATGTATTTAATCTTTATTCTTCATGAGTTGGGACATGCTTTTTGTGGCTACTTGACAGGCTATCGGCTGGTGGCTTTTGGGTTAGGACATTTTATTTTGACCAAAAAGTCAGGAAGGTTTCATCTTAGTAGAACAGCCATTCTGAAAAATGTTGGTGCTCAGTATATTGGTTTAAAAGAGGATGAAAGCGATCAAAGAATCATCCTGATGCTTTCAGGAGGCTTGATGGTTCATCTCAGCTTGATATTATTGGCGATAGTATTTGGAATTTTGACAAGAAGCTGGTATTTTGCAGGGACTTGGATTTTTCTTAATTTGTCTTTCTTCCTAAATAACATTTTGCCAGTCGGCATCACCGATGGCGCAAAAATTTGGGAATTGCTACAACACCCTGAAAATACGAAATACGCCTACCTGATGTTGAGGCATTCTGCCCAGACCTTGCTAGCTCCTCAAGAATATGATTTAAAAGACTTTATCATGCCTGTTGATGAGGAGGCGAGAGGGAGTTTTGCAGAAAGTGTTCAGACTCTTCAGGGGTTGGTATTCATATTGGACGATAATATAGAGCTTGCAAAGCAAGAGTTTCAGTCTGTGCTAGAGAAAACAGATAATCCAATGTCTAAAACTATTTCTCAAATATACCTTCTTCAAGTTGCTCTGATGGAAGGAGATAATAAGAAAGTGGAAGAATATGCAAGTATTCGAGGGGTCAAATCCTTTTTATCTCTAAAAACAGCAGATATGCAGGTCATTCAAGCTTGGTATCAATTTAAGGTAAGGAAAGATGTAGTTCAAACTCACAAGGCTATGAAGATTGCTAGACATAAAATGAATAGCAGCCGGATGTTACGGGATGAGAAAAGTTATTATCAAAACTGGTTAGCCGAGCTGGAAAAGGAATTAACCGAAGGAGTCTAATATGGAAATAGAGATTTCTGATTTCACAGGCTGTAAGATTGCTTTGTTTTGTGGGGATAAGCTTTTGACTATCTTACGCGATGATAAGGCAAACATTCCATGGCCCAATATGTGGGAACTGCCCGGTGGTGGGCGAGAGGGGGATGAAAGTCCTTTTGAATGTGTGGAGCGTGAAGTTTATGAAGAACTGGGAATTCATCTGACTGAGGATTGTCTGCTTTGGAGTAAGGTTTATCCAAGTATGCTTTTTGCGGATAAACAATCTGTATTTCTAGTCGGTCAGTTGACACAGAACCAGTTTGACAGTATCGTATTTGGAGATGAGGGACAGGGCTATCAGCTCATGAATGTCGAGGAATTTCTTAGCTCCAGTCAAGTTGTACCTCAGTTGCAGGATAGATTAAAAGATTATTTAAAAGTAAGTGATTAGAAAGGATGGTTCAGTTACATTTCTAAACTGAACCCGCCCTAAACACTGTGCCAAAAAGATAAATTTTTCTTAGACACAAGCGTCTTCAGAGAGTTTCCTATTTTGGCTTTGTGTTTTACGGGCTTGGTATCTTAATGATGGAAACATGGCAAGAGTTAAAAGTTACAGTTAAGCGCGAGGGAGAGGAGTTAGTTTCTAATCTCTTGATTGAGTTAGGAGCCCAAGGTGTTGCGATTGAAGACAGCATGGACTATGTGGGAAATGTCGACCGCTTCGGCGAGATTTTCCCAGAGGTCGAGCAGCAAGAAGAAATCGTAGTGACAGCCTACTATCCGGATATGGTTGATGTGGCAGTGGTTGAAGCAGATTTGCAGGCTCGCCTGGCAGAATTGACAGACTTTATGGATTTGGGTGAGGTCAAGATGGGGACGACTGCCTTGGCTGAGGAAGACTGGGCAGACAATTGGAAGAAATACTACGAACCAGCTCGTATTACCCATGACTTGACCATCGTGCCGTCTTGGACAGACTACGAGGCGACTGCGGGAGAAAAGATTATCAAGCTGGATCCTGGTATGGCCTTTGGAACAGGAACCCACCCAACTACCAAGATGAGCCTTTTTGCCTTGGAACAGGTTCTTCGTGGTGGGGAAACGGTGCTAGATGTGGGGACTGGATCAGGTGTTCTCTCCATTGCTAGCTCGCTGCTTGGTGCCAAGGAAATCTTTGCCTACGACCTGGATGATGTAGCAGTTCGTGTTGCTCAGGAAAATATTGAGCTAAACCCTGGTATGGAAAACATCCATGTAGCAGCAGGAGATTTGCTTAAGGGAGTTGAGATTGAGGCAGATGTGATTGTAGCTAATATCTTGGCGGATATCCTCATTCATCTGACAGACGATGCCTATCGTTTGGTTAAGGACGAAGGCTACCTCATCATGAGTGGGATTATCAAGGACAAGTGGGACATGGTGCGCGAGTCGGCTGAGTCAGCTGGATTTTTCCTTGAAACCCACATGGTTCAAGGGGAATGGAATGCCTGTGTCTTTAAGAAAACCAAGGATATTTCAGGTATGATTGGAGGCTAGCATGCAACAGTATTTTGTCAAAGGCAGTGCTGTCTCTCCTGTCACCATCGAGGACAAGGAAACCAGCAAGCATATGTTTCAGGTTATGCGCTTGAAAGAAGATGATGAGGTTACTTTGGTCTTTGATGATGGAATTAAGCGCTTGGCGCGTGTGCTGGATGTGGAAGCCCGTCAGTTTGAGTTAATCCAAGAATTGGCTGACAATGTGGAACTGCCAGTCCAAGTGACCATTGCATCCGGCTTTCCCAAGGGGGACAAGCTGGAGTTTATCACTCAAAAAGTAACCGAACTGGGTGCCAGCCAAATCTGGGCCTTCCCTGCCGATTGGTCCGTTGCTAAGTGGGATGGCAAGAAATTGGGTAAAAAGGTTGAAAAACTAGAAAAAATTGCCCTTGGAGCAGCAGAGCAAAGTAAGCGTAATGTTGTCCCAAGTATCCAGCTTTTTGAGAAGAAAGCAGATTTTCTAGCCCAACTTGACCAGTTTGACCGCGTCGTAGTGGCTTATGAAGAGTCGGCCAAAGAAGGAGAAAGCGCTGCGCTTTTACAAGCAGTTACTGGACTCGAGAAAGGAGACAAATTGCTCTTTATCTTTGGTCCAGAAGGTGGTCTCTCACCAGCAGAAATTGAAAGTTTTGAAGCTAAAGGAGCAATCTTGGCAGGGCTTGGCCCTCGTATTTTACGAGCAGAAACAGCACCGCTTTACGCTTTATCAGCCCTTAGTGTTTTATTAGAATTAGAGAAATAAGAGGAAGAAAATGGAACAAAAACACCGTTCAGAATTTCCAGAGAAGGAACTTTGGGATTTAACCGCCCTATACCAAGATCGTGAAGATTTCTTGCGTGCAATCGAGAAGGCTCGCGAAGACATCAATCAATTTAGCCGTGATTACAAGGGCAATCTTCATACTTTTGAGGATTTTGAAAAGGCCTTTGCGGAATTGGAACAAATCTACATTCAGCTGAGCCATATTGGTAACTATGGTTTTATGCCGCAGACGACAGACTATAGCAATGACGAATTTGCCAACATTGCCCAAGCTGGGATGGAATTCGAAACAGATGCCAGTGTAGCCTTGACCTTCTTTGACGATGCCTTGGTGGCAGCAGATGAGGAAGTCTTGGACCGTTTGGGTGAATTACCTCATTTGACGGCGGCCATTCGTCAGGCTAAAATCAAAAAAGCCCACTATCTAGGGGCTGATGTGGAGAAGGCCTTGACCAATCTCGGTGAAGTTTTCTACAGTCCGCAGGATATTTACACTAAGATGCGTGCTGGAGATTTTGAAATGGCTGACTTTGAGGCCAATGGCAAGGCCTACAAAAACAGCTTTGTGACTTATGAGAATTTCTACCAAAACCATGAGGACACTGAGGTCCGTGAGAAATCATTCCGTTCCTTCTCAGAAGGTCTTCGTAAGCACCAAAATACGGCTGCAGCAGCCTATCTAGCCCAAGTCAAGTCTGAAAAACTCTTGGCAGATATGAAGGGTTACGATTCAGTCTTTGACTATCTTCTAGCTGAGCAGGAAGTGGACCGTGCTATGTTTGATCGTCAGATTGATCTCATCATGAGGGACTTTGCGCCAGTTGCTCAGAGATACCTCAAGCATGTTGCCAAGGTAAATGGTCTTGAAAAGATGACCTTTGCCGACTGGAAATTGGATTTGGACAGCGCTCTGAATCCTGAGGTAAGTATCGACGATGCCTATGACTTGGT